>NZ_JBSREC010000041.1:0-13354 GCF_055145805.1 Methanomicrobium sp.
TTTGAACTAAAAAAGAGAGGGATTTTATAGTCCTGTATTTTTTCAGCAACTCCCTCAAAAACACATGTTCACTCAGCTTTTAACCATTCCCAGGCCTGTGGCATCTGATCCATCTGGAAGAATCTGACATCAATCTGTGAAAGAGCTCCAAAGGCCTTAAAGACCCCGGTTGCCAGTTCATGCCAGTTGTCATCGACAAGAAAAGCTGTTTTGTTAACTGATCTGAACTTCGGCCAGCACATGAAATCATCCCAGGCACCGTGAACAGTCCACCCTTCAAAATTTTCCATCTTAAAGAGCACACCGATATTCTCATGCGTTTTTATTGCCTCCTCCATTACCGGAATCAGATTCTCTTTGTAATCCTCATCGTTAAGTTTTCCACTGATTATAAAACCGATGCTGGCACCTTCGCTCTCCGGCAGCTGTGTTATCATAGTCCGGAATTATGACTGTCAGATAAATAACTCTTGCGGGTGATTTTTTAAAAATCTGGAGCGGTTTTAAAATCTCCTGCTTTTTGGCAGAATTAAGTTGAAAAAACTTATACGAATATGCCTTTAATATAATTCATATCGTGAAAAAACCTGTCCGGATTTCTACACCTTCAGCAAATCTTCGTTCATGGCAAAAGGAGAAATAACATGCAATTGTTAACAGATAAAAAAAAGGTCATAATAACATTTGATAAGATCCTAAAATACCTCGTAACTGCAGAACTAATAATCTGGGGATTGCTTTTTCTTCTGGTTTTCATAATCAACTGGGAAGGCTGGTTTTTTGGAATAAGAATTGCGGGTATTTCGGCCGGGCTTTATCTTCTCATACGTTGGGTTTTGGCAGGATGCCTTTCCTATCTGATAATCTTCTCTCCAAAACACGCAACTCTTAATGCATTACTGGCTTTTTCATTCTTCTGTTTCCTTTTTCTTGATTCGGCAGTATCAACTTTTGCTATAAGCGGGGGAAGAAATACATTCCCGTTTCAGATGGGAATATTTGTTGTAATACCTTTTGTGTATCTCATAATCCGTCTGATTGCAAAACGATATGACTCACCTGTATCGTAAATTCACTTTTCTTAGAAACAGGTTTTTATCCATGAAAAACCCGGGAAGTTATGCATCTGATGTATAAAACCACCCAAAAGAATTCTGTTGTGCAGTCACATAAGAAAAACAAAAAACACAAAAAAGTGGCAACAATACTTGTTGATGAGACGCTCTGCACCCGTTGCGGAATATGCCCGGTCATCTGCCTTATGTCAGTTATTAATGTGACAGATGATTAAGAAATTTCAGTCCCCGTCATCTCCTAAATCATCAGATATCCGGTCCGGTTTATATGCGATATTTTCATGAAGTTCCATAAAGTGCCGGATTTTTTTGGATTCCAGGTAGCTTTCGTCAAGTTTTGTGACGATAGAGTCGATTTCCATTGATAAATCAATAATTTTTTTGAACAGGTCGCCCTCACCCATGCCTGCATACCCGACTATACCCTGCAGGGGATTTCTGATATGATCATTTAAGATTGCAAGCTGCTCAAGGTTTTTTGTAATCTGGTTATATGCTGCCTGCTGGCGTTTTTTTGTTCTCAGGTAAAGGATGGCAAATGCGATCTCCTGTGCAATCTGTGCAACACGCTTTGTTTCCTGATCCTTAGAAACGATCTCTGATTTTAATGTAAGTCCCATCATTCCTACGGTTGTCTCCCCTGCATCAAGTCTCGCGACAATTGAAAGCCGGTCATTGTGAAGCCGGGAGAGAGGGCATCCGGCACAGGCGGGATTCGGAGAGATAATTATTTTTTCTCCTCCGGATTTGAGTATCTGATCAGTACATGCAGGTAACTGCCCGCCTGCAAGATTTTTTGAAAATTCCGGACATTCATCGCCGGCAGTTGCTACAATTCCTACTTTATCATCTACATTGATAGCGGCGAGCCAGACCTGTGAATACCACTCCGTTTGGACAAGCTCACTGCAGATTAGTGGTATGAATTCTGTCTCATCCTGTACTTTGAGAAGTGAAAGGGTGATGTCATTAATTATCTTTAATGTAAGATTGCGTTCGGTAAGAGTCAGGTTTACCTGTTTCAGTTCAGAAGTCCGCTCCTGCACTTTCTTTTCAAGCTCATCGTTTAAGAGATGAAGCTCATTCTGTGTCTTGTTTAAAGAAGCGGTTTCATCAATAAGCTGTTCATTCAGCGTCCTGATCTCTTCCTCCACCTCTTTTCTTCTTGTTATATCGCGGCAGTTTATTATGACTGCTTTGTCATGCTCCCCCCATGGAGACACCTTTCCAATAACTTCCAATATCCGCCAGGAGCCGTCTGTGTGCCTGACCCGCAGTTCAACGGAGTTAATCCGGCCCGGGTTTTCAAAAGCCAGTTTTATTCTTTCCAAGGTTTTATGGACATCATCCGGGTGAATCAGATCCAGTACATTATTGATCTTTTTCTCCTCCTTCCGATAACCAAGTACTGTATAAAATGACGGGGAGATGAAGAGAAAATTCCCGTGTGTATCGAAAACCGAGATGATATCTTCCGAGTTGCTGATAAGAGAACGGTACTCCGTTTCAGTCTTTCTGAGTTTCTCCTCTGCCTGTTTTTTCCCGGTAATATCTATGCCGATTGCCACAAAATGATTGTAAATCTCATTTTCATAGGGAATTTTACGGGTGTTCCATGAGATCGTTTTATTATCCCCGTTTTTTGCTTCAATAACCGTCTCAAAATTTTCAATCGGGTTGTCCCCACTGAGAATACTTTTAACAGTATCGGTAACTGTTTTGCGGTATTCGGGGTCAGGGTAGAGTTTTTTCCAGACGGTATTTTCTCCGGCAACCTCTTTCTCATTATATCCGCTTATTTTTTCTGCAGCCTGGTTCCACACATAAATATTTCCCCTTTCATCCAGAACAGTCAGCCAGACATTTATATTTGAGACGATACTCTCGTTGAAAAGGCTCACATTCCGGTATTCCAGCTGTTTTTGTGAAATAATTATTGAGAGGAAGGCAACTACAACAGCAATACCTATGAAAGATAAAACCCTTAATACAGCACTGAATATTTCGACAGAATGCGAATGCTGGAACCATAAAATTATACAAAAATACAGCAGGCTGAGAATTATGGAATATATAACCCCTTTTTTCTGATAGTGATATGCAAGGAGAATTATAGGAAAATAATACAGATGCATGAAGACGGTTGTAATGCCTGCGAGCAGACTGAAAAATGTTAAAAGTAAGATGATGCCGCTTGTAACAATGATTATTATAATCCAGCATCTTTCTGACAGTTTCGGCATAGAAATGTCATCATGGTTCGTCAGTATATCATCAGATATATTGCCACCCGGTTTTATCGTCACGTAACATGCTCCTATTAATATTTTGTCAGTTTTGAAGATAGGAATATAAATTTCCTTTCCCCACACAGCTGATTGCCAGCCTTTGAAAAAATCAGACAAGTCATATTTTACATCATTTGTGAATGGAAATGCACCTGCTCTTAGGAATAATTAGTAACATTTTGATAGGCAATAATGTTAACTCTGATTTATAATTCTGTATGATTACGAAATATCCCTAAAAACAACAGATTCCTGATTACATCATTCATATCAAAATAGCAGCTCCTGCATCCTGTATTGGTTCAGGCAGGGGTGGCGTTAAGACTGCGAAAAGGAAATTTCACAGCTGAATCATGCACCAAAAATCTTCATATGCTAAAATGCTGAAGATAAATGTGTGAAAGAGGAGAAGTTTCCTGACGGCATCGGTAAATGCGGAGTATGCTGTGCTATTCTGGCCTGTTATCTTAAGAATTGCAAAGGGTGCGGCTGCAGTGACAAAAACCAGAAGCGTATATCCAAATGGAAATGTAAAATCCGAATGTGCGTAGAGGAAAAACAGATTCTTCACTGTGGAGAGTGTGGTGATCTGACCTGTAAGAAAAGAAAGGATCTGGACAAACGATATCTTACAAAATATGGAATTGACCTTTCAGATAATATCAGAAGGCTTACAATTTCAGGTCCTGACCGGTTTATCGCCGATGAGAGAAAGAGACATACCTGTATTTTCTGCGGCGGACTTAT
The DNA here is from genome assembly GCF_055145805.1 of Methanomicrobium sp. Classification (NCBI taxonomy): domain Archaea; kingdom Methanobacteriati; phylum Methanobacteriota; class Methanomicrobia; order Methanomicrobiales; family Methanomicrobiaceae; genus Methanomicrobium; species Methanomicrobium sp. Next base: position 4,112 of record NZ_JBSREC010000041.1, read on the forward strand.
CTCTCCCTATACCCGCGAGTGCTCCTCCTGTAAAAAGATCAATCCTTAATTTTCATATAAATTTTTAATTTTTCCGTATCATTTCTGACCTGCAGAAAGTATATAACTCTATAATTAAACACTTATGTAGTTCACATGGACGAATGTAAAACATGCGATGAATGCAGCGGGCGTGAGATAGTTCCCGAGATGGCAGGGGTATTCAAAGCCCTCGGTGATCCTAACAGGCTGAGGATAATCTACCTGCTGGCATCAGATTCAACCGGAAAATTCGGTATATCTGATCTTGCAGAGATTCTCGGCATCTCACAGCCGGCTGTCTCACAACATATCAGAATACTAAAAAATGTTCATATCGTCGAATCACAAAAGGAAGGCTTTCGCGTGTATCTGTCATTTAACCGGGAACGAATGTCAAAGTACCAGGAAAATTTTAACCTGTTGCTGGAAAGTGTCATACAAAAATGCAACAGGGACAACAAAATGAGGGGAAAATCATGAAAGTAAAAACCATATTCTATTCATATTCCGGTGTAACCCGGGGTGTGGCGGAGAAAATTCAGGAAGAATGCGGGGGCGAACTTGTTGAGGTTAAGGCAAAAAAACCCTATTCAAAGATAACCGCATATTCGCTCGGGTGTTACCGTGCGATGAAGGGGGAGAGTGATGATATCGAGCCTGCATCAATTGATGTAACAGATTCTGATATAATTGTAATCGGCACTCCTGTCTGGGCTTTTCGGGCCGCACCTTCAATAAATGCGGCAATAGAGACCCTTAACGGATGCGAAGGAAAGACGGCTGTTCTCTTTGCGACATGTGGTGCACAGGCAAAGGAAACCCTGCCCCATCTTGCAGAACAGCTTGAAAAAAAGAATGTAAAAATCGCAGGAGAGTTCGTATTTGACAGAAACACCGTGCAGGATGAGGAAAGGATAGATGCCCTGATTGATGCTGTGAAATCCGCCGGTGTTTCTGAATGAAAACCATAATCTACTATTTTACCGGGACCGGAAACTCGCTTGCGGCTGCACGAAAGATTGCAGATTCGCTTGGTGATACAGAACTTGTATCAATAGCATCCCTGCGGGAAACAGAGGGTGAGGTAATTCCCGAATGTGACAGAATCGGCATAGTCTGCCCGGTCTATGACTTAGGGGTGCCTGCTCTTGTTGCCGAATTTGCAGAGCGGCTTTCACTCTCAAAAGCAAAATACACATTTGCTATTGTGACTTTTGGCGGAATAGGAGTTTCCGCACTTCACCAGCTTAATGGCATCTTTAAAAGAAGGTGTGGGAAATCGCTCAACGCGGCTTTTAGCGTGGCAATGCCTGGGAATTTTCCGCCTGTCAGGATAACTTCATCAGCAGAAAAAGAAGCGGTTACTCTTGCGAATGCAGAAAAACGTCTTGATGAGATTGTGGAAAAAATAAGTGAGGGAAAAGATGTTCCTCCAAAATTTGCCCCGTTTTCCTCAGTTTTAAAACTCATAACATACCCTTCTTTCTCAAAAAATGTGCAGGATTCAGGCACAAAATTCTATGTCTCGGATGAATGCACCTCATGCGGTATATGTGAGAAGGTATGCCCTGTTGAAAATATCAGAATTAAAGATGGAAAACCGCAGTGGAATCACCATTGCGAGCTATGCTGTGCCTGCCTTCATTTCTGTCCTGTTGAGGCTATACAGCTCAATGTTCTGAGGGGAACGGAGGAGAGGGGACGATACCGGCATCCTGATCTTAAGATATCTGATATGGAGTTTCAGAAGGGCATAAAGCTGTAAATTTTCATAAAGCAGCCTTAAATGAAGAAATAATAAAGGAAAAGGCTATTTATATGGAATATTCCTTCACTTTTTTTATGAGACAAATATCCTGAATATCTGTTAAAATTCACCCTTGCTTCACCTAAAAGCAGTGCTGATTACTCTATATATACTATTAAAACCCAGCAGAAGATTATCGGGAGGGAAAAACAATGGAAGCACTTGACGCCATTATGACACGCAGAAGTGTCAGAAAATTCGAAGACAGGCAGATACCTGATGAAATTCTTGAAAAAATTATTCTTGCCGGGACATATGCACCATCAGCACTTGGCATTCAGCCGTGGGCATTTGTTGTTATACAGGATCAAAAATTTTTAAGGAAGGTATCGGACTTTTGCATACCGATTCTGTTATCGCACATGAAGGATGCCAATGAAGGAATGTCCAATACATTTAAGCAGATGCTTGAGAGTGAGAACTTTTCAATCTATTACAATGCACCGACTGTGATTCTGATTTTGGGAAAATCTAAAAACCGTTTTAAGGATATTGACTGCTCATTATGCGCAGAAAACATGATGCTTGCCGCACACGCACTTGGAATCGGCAGCTGTTTTGTGGGGGCAACAGACCCTGCATACGAAAACAGTGAAATTATGGCAGAATTTAGGATTCCCGAAGGCTACAGTCCGATAGGGACGATAGTCTTTGGATACCCTCTTGAAAAGCCGCAGGCTGAAGGCAAAATTCCGCCGAAAGTAATCAGAGTCTGAGACCAGAATAAATTCCTGTTCTCATAAGAAATTCAAATTTTTTATTTTCAGACTTTTCAGGTTTATATACAACTTTTTATCAGTTTTCAGACAGAAGTAAAATGCAACTGATCTTCCATGAATAAAAGCCCCATACAGACACATTACTCTCCCGGCGAAATTACAAAGCTTGGCAAAGCCGCAGAGGAGACTGCATCTGCCTCATTAGGAGCCATTGTAAAAATACCCGCCTGTGAGCAGAATTTTGACAACACTTTCATTGCATTCGACGAAATTATGACTGACTACTCTGATGCAGTCAGTCCTCTTACCCTGATGGGATATGTGTATCCTGACACGGAGATTGCAGCCGAAGGGATGTCGTGTGAGGAGTCATCGTCTGTGTTTTACACTGGAGTGTATACAAGGCGTGATCTCTATGACGTCCTCCGTGAGCAGAAACCCAAAAATCCTGATGAATCGCGGCTTTATGATGTAACAATCCGGGAATTTGAGAAGAACGGGCTGAAACTTTCAGAAGATAAGCTCATAAAAGTCCGGGAGATGAAAAAGGTGCTTGCAGGGCTTGAAACCCGCTACTCCGCTAATTTAAACAGCGATACAACAACACTCCAATTCACTGCCGGTGAGCTTGAGGGAATCCCCGCATCATCGGTGGAGGCGTTTGAAGAGACTGAAAAAGGCATTTATTATGTCACTTTGAAGTATCCTGACTATCTTTCTGTTATGAAGTATGCCAAAAACAGCAAAACCCGCAGGAGGATGTATGAGGCGTACAACAACCGGCAGGCGGATGCAAACACTGCCCTTCTAAAAGAAGCGATAGTTCTGCGGCAGAAGATTGCACTTGAGCTTGGATATGCCACATGGGCTGATTACAAAACTGAGGGCAGGATGGCAAAGAGCACCGCAGCAGTTATGGATTTTTTAAAATCAATGCAGACGCCACTGAGGGTGAAATACGCCGGCGAAATGGCAGATCTTTTCGCTATAAAAAGAGAATGCGACCCGGATGCGATTTCGGTTGAAGCATGGGATGTCATGTACCTTCAGGATATACAGAAAAGGGAGCAGTATTCTTATGATGAGGATGAGGTAAGGGAATATTTCCCGGTTGATACTGTCCTTTCCGGACTCTTTAAATTATACGGGGAGCTTTTCGGCATCAGATTCTCCCTGGTCAAAGATGTTTCTGTATGGTCTGCTGATGTCCTTCTCTATGAGTTAAAAGATCAGATCAGTGATGAGAGAATCGGATATCTGTATCTTGATCTTTATCCCCGTGAGGGGAAGTACGGGCATTTCTGTGCCTCTGATGTTACAGCCGGAAGGATGAAAGGCGGCAGATATACAAAATCCGTCATGGCGATCATTGGCAATTTCCACAAACCTGAGGGTATAAGGCCCTCTCTTCTGACAATAGATGAGATTGAGACGCTCTTTCATGAGACCGGGCATGCGATGCACTATCTTTTAACAACGGCACCGTACGGCACCCTCTCAGGATACGATGTGGAGTGGGATTTTGTCGAAACCCCCTCACAGGCACTTGAAGAGTGGGTATGGAGTCCTGATGTGCTGGAATCAATATCCGGTCATTATTCCGGTCCTTCTGAAAAAATTCCTGTTTTTCTTCGTGATCGCATCATTGCCTCGAGAAAGGTTGGAACAGGGAATTTATTCACCCGCCTGCTTCTAAATTCCCTTGAGGATATGCGGTTTCATACCGCAACAGGACCGGTTGATGTGACAAAAGTCTGGTATCAGACGTATGAGGATGTAACCGGCACAAGGCCGGTTCCCGGGCTTCATCAGCCGGCATCGTTTGGTCACCTGATGGGCGGATACGATGCCGGATACTACGGCTATCTCTGGTCGAAGGTCTATGCCCTTAATATTGTTGATGAGTTCAAAAAGCAGGGGATGACAGACCGGACTCTGGGATTAAAATTCAGGGATGAGATTTTATCAAAGGGAAATATGGATGACGGCATGGTGCTCCTTAAAAATTTCCTGGGATATGAGCCCGGAACGGATTCACTATATGAACATCTTGGGATAAAACAGGAATTGCCATAAAAATGAGCGAAAAAAACAAAGAAAGATCATATCGGGATATATTTGACGGCGTTATTGAGTCCTCAATCAAAAATGCACAGAAGATTGCCTCAAAAAATCCGGGACTGATTCTTACCGGTATGAAAATAGCGTATCATCAGAAGAAAGCTGCGGTAAGACGCTCAGAATACGAAAAGAAAGGGGTAATGGTTCCGGGTGTTATGATGGTGGCACTTACATCCCGGTGCAACCTGACATGCAGGGGATGCTATATGAATTCGCGTTCATGCAATTCTCAAAAAGCGGATATGACTGATGAACAGCTTTTAATCCTTATCGGACAGGCAAAGGAGCTTGGTGTGTCAGCCGTTGTTTTTGCCGGCGGTGAACCGTTTTTGAGACTGCCTTTGATAATTTCAATAGCAAAAAAATATCCTGAAATCCTGTTTCCGGTTTTTACAAACGGGCTTTTAATAGATGAAAAAGCGGTAAAAATCCTTGGTAAATGCAAAAATATCGTCCCTATGCTAAGTTTTGAGGAATTTTCGGAGGAGAATGACCTCAGGCGGGGGACAGGTACATATGAAAAACTCATGAATGTATGCCGGAGTCTTTCCAAAAGGGGGATGTTTTTTGGATCTTCCCTGATGGTAACAGGAGAAAACATCGCCACTGTAACTGATGAGAGTTTCATCAGCGATATGGTCTCAGGAGGTGTTTTAGCATTCGTTTTTGTTGAGTATGTTCCGATTGAAGAGGGAACAAAAAATCTTGTTTTGACAAAAGATCAGCAGTCACTTCTTCGTGAAAAAATCAGGCAGTATTCAGAGAAGTTCCCTGCGGTTTTTATAGGGTTTCCGGGCGAAGATGACGAATATGGAGGATGTCTTGCGGCCGGACGCGGCTTTGTGCATGTAAGCCCGGATGGCAGTCTTGAAGCATGTCCTGCTGCTCCGTTCTCTGATAGAAATCTTACAGAGATGCCGCTAAAAGAGGCCCTTCGTTCAGAGCTTCTGCAAAAGATAAGGGAGAATCACGGGCTTTTAACAGAATTCAAAGGCGGCTGTGTACTCTGGGCTAACCGGGAATAGGTAAAAAAGACAGGCTCCTGAGAAATCCTGATTTTTTTAAGCAAAAAAGTATTAGGATATTTGTGTGTAAATATTACTTTAGGGATTTAAATTTTAGATAAGTGGAATTACACAAAAAAATCAATAAAGGCAGGATTTTTATACGGACTGACCGGTCTTGTATATTTTTCAGTTGTTTTTACTCTCGGAATTATTTTGTCTTCAGGCTCAGCGGGTGTATGGTTAAGCCAGTGTGTACTGATATTTCTTATCCTGGGCGTTGCCCTGTTTCTTCCTTCGTTCTCGCTATTTATTCTGCTTATGCCGTTTTTTGCTCCATTAAACACAGGTTTGTTGTTCTGTACATTACCATTCGGCGGTGCAATTATTGGAGCCGCCTTAGGTTTGCTTGTGGATTTAACCGGGAAGAAGAAAGAGACAGATAATGATTCCGACAAAACGGGAAAGGATGTTTTCACACGGATACCGTGGGGAAAGAACAGGCATATTCTAATTCGGGATAAAATCATTAACTGTAGTATTCTTTCGGAAATAATTATTCTGGCATTTTTGTTTATTTTAAGTCGTTCTGGTTTTATTTAGAGAAAACCTGGGGGTAGTGGTCTGCATTATCACTCATCCCTGTTAGAAAAAAAAGATTTGGGATTAAACCGGAAGAACCCTGCTATAAATCCAAGCCTGATCTTTAAAAAAATTCATGTCTTTAAATATATATGCCTAAAAAAATTTCGGACGAAATAATCTGTATCAGGTTAAGGGAAAAAATATTAAAATTAGGTTTTATCGCAGCTAAAGTAATTCGTGTTTAATAATAAGATTGATTTTTCATCTTTTTTTCTCGTTTTCTAATTTTATAGAGCAATTTCTTAAAAATTCTCCAATATTTTCAACTTCAGAAACATCCGAATATTTAATACCTGCTATATTTTTCAATGCTTTTCTATATTCTTTTCTTCTCAGATTTTGACCTGCTCCAAAACTGGTTGTAGCTACATATGCACACCAAATAATCGGTTTATTATAGCATTGTGCTTTAGAATCACTGTCCTTTGAAAAATTATTATTTAAATGACTAAAAGTATTTTTTATCTGTTCGATTGCATCATCTGACATTTTGCTTTTTGACTCAGCTAAACAAATTATTTTATAATCACGCTTAATATTGAAATTTTTAGATTCGGTAAAATAATAAATTAATAAATCACATATTTTTTCATTATCTTTATCCATTTCAAAATGCTTTCTAAATTGTGAAGTTCCATTAGTTTTTTCGTCGATTTCAAAGAATATTACATGCTCATTTTCCAAAGCATCAATATATATGTGCGCTCCTTCTTTTGGTTTATATCGCCATTTCTGTTCTTTACAGGCACAAGTAGTCACTAAAAGATTAAAGGGCATAATAATCATCCAATTCAAAATATAAGTCTGTAATTTCTTCGGATATTCTACTAAATGTCTTCCAATTAATTTCTCCTTCTTTACTCAATATGTCAATTGCTGAATTTCTTTCAAACAAATAGGCTGATACATTCTCCTTATCGATAAAGGCCTCCTCTTTTCCTAAATAAAATTTTTGAGCGATCTCACTTTTATTTGTGCAATTAGATGCTTTCATGAGATTTATCAGGTGATCAATTATATATGGACTATGGGTTGTTATGATGATATTTACTTTTGAATTTGCTAACATTGCAAGCAACTCGATTAATTGAACTTGTGCTTTTGGATGAAGATTAATTTCAGGTTCATCAATAATTATTAATTCATTAGGTTCAATAAAATATTTTAAATATAATATTAAAGGGGATAATCCCTTTACACTTGAAGAGGTAATCGTCATATCTAAAGGAATTTCACAGTCGGTCTGATAATTAAATATTAATTTTCGTACAATATCTTCATCATCTTTTTTTATAGAGATATTTCCTCCTAATATTTGATTTTCAAGGATATCAGCAAATTTTAGATATTGGTTAATTTCAGTTTTATCAATTATTCTTTTATCCTTTATATTTTCAGAATATGGATTAAAAATTGTTTTTACGTTATCAAATAATTCTTGGACAGGTTGTGAAAATTGGAATCTAATATCTTCTTTATTCACTTTATCCTTTGGTTTTCTAAATATACTATTTCTTATATTTCTACCCCTTAATTTTCGTTTAGTTACTGTATGATAGAAAAGAGCCATCCCTGTTCTCTCAGCTCCTAAAAAATAGACTTCATTAAATATTGAACGATGTAATAATTGAAGAATTACCTCATATGTTTTTGGACGAATTTCTTCAGTTTTTATAAGTTTTTGATTTATTTCAAATTTAATGATTAATTTTTCATTATCAATTTCCATGAATTTGTAAGATTCACATTTTTTTTCATTCTCAAAATTATTTTCATTTTCAGACATATATTGAAGAAATTTAGGAGATAAACGTGAATATTGAATTTTTTTTACTTCTTCGAGATTTAGGTTGACCTTCAGATCATCAAATAATAAAGTATCTGAAGCTAAAAAGTCCTTAAAATTGTTTTGAACAATATCCTCACAAATAAAATTAAAATATTTATTACTATTTTTTTCGATAAATTTCTTTAAATCAAATGATGCAATCCCTTTTTTATAAAGATCATCCAATAATAATTCTATCTCTTCGTATTTTATATAATCTTCATCATCGTTCAATAAACTCTGATATTTTGAATATGCATATTTGCTAAATATATATGAGATTAAATATGCTGTATAAGTTTTTCCTGTACTATTTTCACCGACAAAAACAGTAAGTGGTTTTAATTCAATACTTGCATCATCTACTGCCCCTAAATGTTGAATCTTGATTGGAATATTAAATTTTGATTCTATCATAAAAATTCACAAATTGAAATTAGATTTATATAGATATTATCTTTATTCTTTTTTTTTTAAAATAATCTGTAAATTTATATTGCACTTGTTAATTTGGTTATTATACTTTTTATTAATCTGTAATATTTCGCTTAGAGATCAGGAAAAAATAAGGATTTGTGTTTATACCGGGAGAACCCGGCTGCCATAAACCTCGTTTATTACTGCTCCAATACCCATATAGAGTGCAAGCAGGCCTGCAACAATGCCTGTAACACCTGCAAGTGTATGAATTATATGGATGCCTGTTAAGTTTGCCGCAATAAGCAGCACCACCAAAATGACGACTGCTGCCAGAGTGATATACAAAAGTTTGTGCATTTTTAAGGTGCATATGAAAAGTCCAAAGATAAGAATTCCCCAGACGGCCAGAAATGCCGCCATGTCAACCGCTGTTGGTGCTGCTGCAATTCCAAGCTCGGGCATAATCAAAATTGCCGCAAAGGATATCCAGAAGAGTCCGAAACTCCCAAAAGTTACCATTCCGAATGTATTGTTCTTCTTCCATTCCATAACTCCGACGATTAGCTGGGCAAGTCCGCCGTAAAGAAGGGCCATTGCAATGATCGGGCTGCTAAGTGCGGTTATTCCTGCGTTGTGGATGCTTAACAGAATTGTTGTCATCCCGAATGCACAGAGGCC
>NZ_JBSREC010000042.1:0-7620 GCF_055145805.1 Methanomicrobium sp.
TTTGATGAGCCAAAAGTTGCAATAACAAACATAGTATGCTCATATGACATGGGAAAGAAGATAAACCTAAACAAGGTTGTTGTAACACTGGACCTTGAGAACATTGAATATGAACCTGAACAGTTTCCGGGTCTTGTATACAGAATAAAAGAACCAAAGATTGTGGCACTCATATTCTCATCAGGAAAGATTATTTTAACAGGCGGAAAAAATCTTGATGATGTTAAAAAAGGACTTGATTTCCTCGAACATAAGCTTGAAAACATAATGTAAAAATTTTCCCAGGAAATACTTTTTTTTCTTTGAATTCGCTGTTTAATACAGGTTTGAAACTTTTTTCAGGAATATTAATTTACTGCCAGAAACGATGTGTCCTGATATAATTTCTCTCGGCTTTTAAAATCTCTCTGTAAAAATCATCTCCCTTTGCCATTGTTGCAATGATTCTTGATGCTGAATCAGGCCCGACACCTCTTGCCGCAAAAGCAGTCACCGCAGCCTTCCCGCTTGAAAGGACAATGTTTGCATTACGCAGGAGACGAACCTCAAGAGCTCTTTCCTCCTTTGACTTATCTTTCTTCAAAATCGCTTTTATATATTCCTCTTCATACGGTTTTAACGCTGCAATCAGTCTTGCACCGCATTTTGGGCAGACAATATCTTCAGGAACTCGCCCGACAGTGGTTTTACTCTTCCAGTTTCGGCAGTTCATACAGAAGAGAATTATATTATCCTCTTTCAGACGTCTCTTTATCGTCGTAATTATTGCCTGATCCTCAGATACAGGAGGAATTACATCTCTTGACGAAGAAAAACCTTCACGGCCTATTGCACTAAGAGGTGCAATCGACACCGCTGTCTTTTCAGACTGAATCTCTTCTACAATAATCTCTGCCTTTTCTGTATCCATATTAATTGAAAAAAGCTCACGGTATGCCTCTTTCTGAATAATGGTTCCCTCAAAGAAATCTGTTAAACGATTGATGCTGATACGTTCATAGTCGGCATCGGCATCAATAGCTCCAAACTTCTTTGCGGTCTGAACCATCTTCCATTTATAAATGGCAGTTCTCTTAAGGGCAATCTGCAAAATGCCCTTTATTGCCGAAGGCTCAATAGACATCAGAATTTCCATAACATCAGTTGCCCTGACATTGCCGGGAAGCCTTAACATAATCCGATAAGCCCCCACCTCTATTCCGACAGAAGTTCCGAACCTGGCAGATAAAAGAACAGAAATACACCGGCCCAGGGCTTCGTTCGCTTTATGCCCGCCGCATACATTTATGACAACACCATCATCATAATGCTCAATTGTTATCAGGTTATCACAGGGAACAGGTGAGCCTGCATCCTCCATCCCTTTTAAAAAATCCTTTGCATATTTGAGAGAGGGCTTGTCTGTCTTGTATTCTCTAAAATCCTCTGTTCTCCTAAGCCTGCCCACTTCTCTTGCGACATCAAAAGGAACAGGTATCTGTTCGCCTTCCCATGAAGGCAGCTCACCCTTTATTCTGTGTGCAGGCTCGACCTTTATCATCCCGTCCTCTATTACAAGAACCTGCCACAACTGCCCTTTTGTTATAAAAACAGCGCCGGTATAGATAAAACCGATAACAAACGACTCATCAAGAGTACCTACGTACCGTCTTGAGACAATATCATACACTTTTACTTTCTTTTCGTCATGTATCATCGAGAGATTGGAATAAAGATATGTTCTGCTTCGTCCGGTTCTGATAATCATGCCTGATTCTGTTCTAATCAGACGATGCTCCTCCATCTGGCTGCAGACAGCATCAAATATCTCATCAGTTCCCGGAAAACATGCAGATCTTTTAATTATTTCTCTTACCTTTTCAGCACTTATTTCACCATATTCAACCGCTATCGCAGATATCTGATTTGCAAGCACATCTGCGGCGTCGGTAATCAGAGACAGATTTTCACATTCGTTTGAAAGACCACGCCTTACAATTACAAGAGATTCTAAAAGATCATCAAAACCTGTCGCAAGGATTCTTCCTTTTGATACAGTATCAAGCCGGTGACCTGCACGCCCCACCCTCTGCAAAAGTCTTGAAACCTCCCTTGGCGAACCAAATTGTAAAACCTGCCCCACATGACCGATATCAAGCCCGAGCTCCATCGATGATGTGCATATAAGAGCCTTTAATTCACCTTTTTTGAATCTCTCTTCCGCGTCAATACGCACTTCACGTGAGAGTGAGCCATGATGAACGTCCACATCGCCTCTCTTATAAAGCTCATGCCCGAGGGCCTCTGCCGTAACACGGGTATTGACAAAAACAAGCGAGGTATCTTTTGAATTAATGCTTCTCTCAACAACCTTTGTCTGTTTTGAAAACGAGTCTCCGGCATATTTAACATCAACAGACAAAAGGGGAGCAACCGGTATGTTTACAAGTTCATAAGGGCGCTCTCCGCAGAGAAAACGTGCAACATCAGAAGGATTCCCGACTGTTGCCGACAGAGCAATTCTCTGAAACTCTCCGGAATATTCGACAATTCTTTCAAGTGCAACAGACATCTGTGCACCCCTTTTGTTTCCGGCAAGCTCATGAATCTCATCGATTATTACAAATCTTACATTTTTAAGATGTTCGCGGAGTCTCTTTCCGGTAAACATCGCCTGAAGTGTTTCAGGAGTTGTAATCAGAAGATCAGGAGGTTTTAGTGCCTGTTTTCTTCTCTCGGACTGTGTGGTATCACCATGCCGGACTCCGACTGAAAGACAAAGTTCATGACACCACCACTCAAGACGACCCAGTATATCACGATTTAATGATCTGAGAGGAGTAATGTAGAGTGCCTTAAATCCGCTGCCTTCCTGACTAAGAAGTTTATGAAAAACAGGAAGCATTGCACTCTCAGTCTTTCCGGTGCCTGTCGGCGCAATACAAAGTGTATGGCTGCCACGCATAACAGGAGGTATCGCTGCTTCCTGTGTATCTGAAAGCTCGCTGAAATTTCGTACATCCAAAAGAACTTTGATTTTTTCGTCAAGAAGATCTACTGCACTCATCACCCTTAAGACCTCCAAGGCTGTCAATATACGTTCCATCACTTAGGAAAACTTCAGCAGTTTCCTCATCAATACTTCTTGAAAGAGGGCTGAGTTTGCTTTTTAGAAGCTCTCTTACATCAATTCCCCCTGCAAGTTCAAAGAAAGCAGGGACAAAAAGAACACGGGTTTTTGATATGGGAAGAGAAGTCTTCATATTAAGAATTTCAGAATTTATCTTTGCAAGAACATAAGCAGGCTGAGATTTCAAAGAGCATCCAACCTCATCATAAAGACATACAACAGGGTGATGATGACCTGCAACAATAAGTTTTCCGAGCAGATCCTCAGAGGGATATGTATGCCCGTGCATATACCCGGTGCCATCCAGGACAAAACCGTCTTTTGGCAGAAGTTCATCTTCATTCAAAAATTTCTCTATCCCGACATCATGATTTCCGGGCAGCACTTTAAATGGTATTTTTTTCCTTATTTCATCAATAATCCCGGGCATCTCCGCATATTCCTGTCTGGTTGTAACAGGAATGGAGTGTTTTACATCACCAAGAAGTAATAAAAGATCACAATCTGAATCCTCAATACATCCCAAAAGACGTGAAAGCCTCTCACGGGTGTTGCTTTTTATGTAAAGCCCGCGCCTTGCAAGTTCTGTTTCCGCACCAAAATGAGTATCCGCCACTACAAGTATACGAATATTGTTTTCAATTACAACTGCAGGCCCCTGGGATAGAAATTTTGGAATCATCTCTTTTCTTATAATATTTTTACATAGCCACCGGAAGGAAGATATAATTCCCCGTCTTCGATTAGCTCTTTTAAGCAATTATGTACATCAGTTTTCTCTATCCCGATATTTTCACAAAGAGAATACAAATCATCCAGAAGAACACCTTTTTTTGAGCTGTTCTCTGCAATAATCGCCATAATCCTTTCACCTGCCTCTTCTAAAATATCCACAGGATAAATGGTTTCACAGGAATTACATGGAGCTGCAACTAAAAGTGCTTCATTTACAATTCTGACTACTTCTCTGCCATAATCAGCATCAATGCTTTCAAAAGAGTTCTCAAGTCTTTTTATTGTTGCCGCAGCAGTCCCAAGTACCCATAAATCCCGTTCTTTTCTTGAAATTTCACAGACTGATTCAGGGATTATATCTATCTCAAAAGTGCCGTATCTCTTTGATGCCAGGACTTTCCCGTATACGAGAACAAAGACAGGAATACCCATTCCCATAAATACTGAAGAGCAGTACGCAAGGTCTTTACCACAGGATATCTTAAAAACACCTGTAGGATCAGCGACGCGTGCATTTAAACCCCGGCCATTTTGGATGTTTTTTAGTTCGGTCAGTGCGCCACAGATATAAATCTTATTTACAGATGCTCCGTCCGGTAAAATCAGACCCCCCTTGCTATCCTCCTGCAAAAATTCAAGCTCACCTGCAAAATATCTCATTTTTCCACCGGCATTTTTTCTTAAGAGATATCCCTGCATAGCAGGCATCCCTGTGTTATTTTAAAGATTGTTTTTAACCGGCAAAAATAGTGATCAATATAACATCGGAAATTAAAGAAATAACAATCCAAAAAAAGATAACTTCTGCGACTTACAAAATAAATTATAACTAAACCAAAATTCATGCAGGGCCGATAAAATGGATGGAAACAATACGATATGGATTGAAAAATACCGCCCGAAGACGCTGGACGACGTTGTCGGACAAAAAGGGATTATAGAGCGTCTCAAAAATTACGTGAGAACTGAAAGTCTTCCACATCTTCTTTTTACCGGAAATGCAGGGATAGGAAAGACTACATCTGCGGTCGCACTTGCAAGGGAATTCTTTGGTGATAACTGGCAGGTCAATTTCAGGGAGTTAAACGCCTCTGATGAGAGAGGGATTGATGTTGTCAGAAACCAGATAAAACAATTTGCGCGCACCGCCCCAATGGGCGGCGCGACATTTAAAATCCTTTTCCTCGATGAGGCAGACGCACTGACAAACGATGCGCAGTCTGCCCTGAGGAGAACAATGGAAAATTATGCCCGTACATGCAGATTTATTCTTTCATGCAACTACTCGTCGAAGATAATCGATCCTATTCAGAGCAGATGCGCGATATACAGATTCAGACCGCTTGACAGGGAAGCGATAACAGAAGAGCTCAACAGAATATCTATAAATGAAGGGCTTAAAATCAGCGGGGAGGCATTGAGCGCAATAATCTATGTAGCACAGGGAGATATGAGAAAGGCCATAAATGCACTTCAGGGTGCGGCCATAATAAGCAGTGATATCTCAGAAGAGATGATCTATGAGATAACATCCACTGCAAGACCTGATGAGATTCTCGATCTTCTTCAGATAGTCCTGGAAGGGGACTTTGAAGCTTCCGAACACAGGCTGCATGAACTGACGATAAAACGCGGAATAGCTCCTAACGAACTTATAAACCAGCTCTACAGGACTCTTGTCAATGATAAATCAATAGACCGTTCGTTAAAGGTTGAACTTATAACCCACCTTGGAGAGACTGATTTCAGAATCAGTGAAGGGGCAAACCAGAACATACAGATGGAAGCTCTTCTGGCACGCTGCATACAAAGTTCCGAAAAACACAGACAGGCATAAACAATGGACGAAATTCCGGAATTTACCAAAAATGAAGATTCAGAGGCAAAAGTAACTGACAAGGCAGCTGACTGGAGTAAATTCCTAAAAAAGCACTACAAAGCCGAACTCGGAGAGATTGCACGAGAGTTCCCATACAGGAGATCTCTGATAATTGACTATCAGAAACTTGAAAAATGGGGCAGGAAAGGTCTGGGACTGGCAGACGAACTCCTTAAAAATCCTGGCAAAGTCATCTCTGACGTTAAGGATGCAATAAAACAGAACAATCTTATCTTCACAAAGGATGAGGAGGAAAAAGCGGATGATGTAAATGTAAGATTCATTCGTCTGCCTAAAAAAATTGATGTCCGTGAGATTCGCGCCCATCATATCAACACTTTCCTCTCCGTTGAAGGTATTATACGAAAAACAACCGAAGTCCGTCCCCGTCTTACCTATGCAATATTCAGATGCTTAAATTGCGGGACACTCACGCCTCCTTATTCACAGGGATTTGGTAAATTTCAGGAGCCTTACAGAAACTGTTCGCAGTGCGAAAGGCAGACGAAAATGGAGCTTGTTCCTGCTCTCTCTAAATTTGTTGATGTCCAGAAACTAAGAATTCAGGAGTCACCTGAAGGTCTGAGAGGAGGAGAGCAGCCGGAAACCCTTGACGTTGACATAACAGACGATCTTGTCGCAAATGCATCCCCGGGAGACCGCGTTGTAATAAACGGGATTTTAAGATCTATACAGCGCGTATCTCACGGAAACAAAAGTTCTCTTTTTGAAATCTATCTTGAGGCCAACTCCGTTGAAATTGGAGAAAAGGAATTTTCAGAGGTCTCAATCTCAGAAGAAGATGAAGAAGAGATTCTTGAACTCTCAAGAGATCCCGAACTTTACCGCAAGTTTTCACACTCAATCGCACCATCAATCTACGGAAACGATGAGGTGAAAGAGGCAATTTCCTTAATCCTCTTTGGAGGCATTATGAAAGCGCTTCCTGACGGGAGTCACTTAAGAGGCGATATACACATGCTCCTTGTGGGAGATCCCGGTATTGCTAAATCCCAGATGTTAAGATACGTCATTAAACTCTCACCAAGGGGAATTTATACCAGCGGTAAATCCTCAACATCCGCAGGACTTACCGCAACGGCTGTAAAAGACGAATTCGGAGATGGCCGCTGGACACTTGAGGCAGGTGCACTTGTCCTTGCAGACATGGGAATTGCGGCTGTCGATGAGATGGACAAGATGACAAAGGACGATAGAAGTTCACTCCATGAGGCAATGGAACAGCAGACTATCTCTATTGCAAAGGCAGGAATTACTGCGACACTCAGATCACGCTGTGCACTTCTCGGAGCGGCAAACCCAAAAATGGGACGTTTTGATGAGTATGCCCCCATAGCAGAGCAGATTAACATGCCACCTTCCCTTCTGTCGCGTTTTGACCTTATCTTTGTTATGAAGGATAAGCCCAACAGTGTCCTTGATCGGGCAATAGGTGAACACATATTAAAAGCCCACGAAGTTGGGGAACTTATTGAGCATAACAAAAAGAATCCGCTTGACTGGGTTGATGACGAATACATAGAACAAAAACTTGCACCTGTTCTCCCTGAGATCGAACCACTCATATTCCGAAAATATATCGCCTACTCCAAGAGAAACTGTTTTCCTCTCCTGTCAGTTGAGGCCAAGGAGAAGCTTATTTCATATTACCTGAGCTTAAGGGATCTCGCAACAGACAACAACAAACCTGTCCCTGTAACAGCAAGACAGCTTGAGGCACTTGTAAGACTTGCAGAGGCAAGCGCAAGAATAAGACTCAGCCCGAATATTGAAGTTTCAGATTCCGAACGTGTCATAAGAATAGTTGACAGGTGTCTCAGGGATGTGGCATATGACCCTGAAACAGGAAACTTCGATATTGACAAGCTTGTTACAG
>NZ_JBSREC010000043.1:0-5873 GCF_055145805.1 Methanomicrobium sp.
ACCACGTCTGCGCCTGAAAAATCCTCTGATAAGCAAAAGGGGAGTAAGGATCCTTTTTATACCGGATTTGGATATACTGATCAGAGAAAGCCGGAGAGTTCACCTCCGCGTTCTGCTGTAAGTCAGGGTCATGAAAAAGCCGTTTTGGTCAAAAAAACAGAGGAACATAAGAAAAGCAGTTATCTGGAAGAAGACGATGATGATCTCTTCAGCTGAATGAGATTTTTTCAGGGGGTTAGACTGAAATACTGAATATCACTGATATCCTCAACCATTATCTCTTTTTTACCATTGTAGACAGAAACTTCGCCTGTCACCTTTACCCCGTCGTCTTCATTTATCATATTCTTTAAAATAGCTCCCTTTGCAACAAATATCACAGGACCGTCTGTTTCAATAATCAGGTGTCCTCCTGTTTTTGTCTCAAGTATCTCTGATGCACAACCCTCGTAATATACAAAATCCCCTTCTTCAGAGGTGTTTTTGTATTCTTCTGCAAAAGATGATTTATCAATCCCTGACAGAATTAAATGTGATCCAAGAATGGCTGCAAAGACTAAAAGTAGAATTATTAGTGCAAATCTTTCTTCTTTTCCAGGAAACAATCTTAATCCTCCTGCTTTTATATAGGAAGTTCAACAATTCTGTGCTCTGTTATCCCCGGAGGAACAACTGTTGTTATAACAAAAGGATGAACTGATTCAGGAGTAATGGAGACTGAGAACTCTTCGTGTGCAGGAACATTTGTCTTCGGATATACAAGTATTGTAAAGATTTCGTTTGGTTCGAGTATAGTATCTTCATCAGCAGATGCCAGAGGAATCATATTGGATTTATCTGCGATGGTCCAGCAGGGGCTTTCCAGAGGTCTTTTTTCAGAGTAAAACAGTTCTTCTGTAATTTCGTTATATTTGAACAGTATTTCTGCCGTGCTGAGGTCAACTGCGATCTGCTGACCGATAAAAAGTTTAACCGGTATTGTACAGCTTCCCAAATCTGTACTTGACCGGTCTTTGGGTTTTAGTTCCACACTTAGAAAGACACCACCTGTATTCTGGGCACCATAGGATGTGCCGTCAGTCATAAGTATCTCATCTGATTCACCGACAGCAAAACCAACAAGTCCTCCATGGCTCTCCGGACTTTCGTGCGGCTGCGGCATCACAGCATTAAAAACAACACTTCCAAAGAGATATAAAAAAATGCACAGAATTGCGATGACGATAATTATCTCCAGTCCTGTTATCGCTTCGCTTCTGCCAAAATCCCGCATATATAATACAATAAATCATCCCTGATTATATAACCCTGTCCCTTTTCGTTAGGTTTTTTTCAATGAAATGCGGTCTGGCAGGTGGGAGATGAAAATTTAAAAATAAATCACTTGATGAAATAAAAAAATTTTGATAAATAAACAGAATAAAAGCTTAAAAACAGATTTTTTTCCATGAAAGTTAAGACAGTTAGATACACGGTTTTCATACTCATCTTTATTTTGCGGTATCGGCCGTTATCGCGTCAGAAAAGGGCTTAAAACAGCAGACGTTTTTATTGCAGATTACGGCCTTGAAAACGACAGATATGAATGGGGTCTTTCTGCCTGTGACTGGGTTTAGGAGAATTTGCCTTACCATACGAAAATTCTTAAGAAAAAAACAAAACTTCTTATTGCAACAGGAGATTACAAAAATGCAGTTCTCTCCTATGCCGAGGCGCTGCCCGGATATAACAACAATTTAGTATCGGGGAGTTCTGAGGCATATTATACTATGGAAAAGGCAGAACTTCTCATGAAGCTTCAGCGCTATGATGAGGTTATTTCTTTATACAACTCTGTTCTTGAAGATGACCCGGAAAATACTGCAGCATGGATTGGTCTTGGTGATGCATACCTGTATCGCTTCTTACAAAGGGTCAGATAGAGGATATGTATGCCTCTCTTGACATGACAAGCCCTAAGGATTCCGTGATGATGGAATCAACGGCTGAAACCTTAAAAAGCCATAAAAATGCAATTGATGCGTACAACAAAGCTGTAGAGATTAACCCGATGTTATACCCTGTTGTGTCCGCAAAGATTCTCGGAAGTTACGAAAAGACAATAAGCAGCTATCAGGACATACTTGAAGGTCTAAACAATCGGTAATTCCTAAAAAATTAATTTTTTTTTCATATAACTTTTATACTGAAACTGATGAATCGATGGATTCTTTGTATGCAGGGTCTGTTATTGTCAGATATATCAGGAAATCTTCTCCTGTGTTATACAGGCTCTGGTATGCACCGGGAGGAATATATGCCGTCTGATTTTTTTTCATTATCATAGCCCTTTCATTTATGTTAAGGATTCCCTCTCCTGAAATAAAATACATAACTTCAGTGGTGCCCTCAAGAATATGCGGGGTTGTCATGCTGTCTCCGGGGATTTTTGCCAGCGCAATGCCGGGTTCAAATAAATATTCAGTATTGCAGTCTGATAAAATATCAGGATTTGAAATATTATATATCTCAACATCGCCGAAAAAAATCCCTTTTCCAGTTTTGTTTTTGCTTATTAATAATGCATTTTCAGATCTGTCTTTTTCATATGAGCTGTTGTCAGGTATTATTTCATTATCTTCTTTATATGGCGGACAGGTAAGTGAGAGATATATAAGCTCTGTCTCACCTGAATTTTTTATCTCCTGTATAAGGTTTTTTGGAATAAAGAGGGTGTCTTTGGCAGTAAGATTGTATAATTTTCCATTAACAAGGGTATCTGCCTCACCTGATAATATGTACACTGTTTCTGTTGTATCTTTAAGAATATGCGGTGGATTCTCTTTTCCTGCTGGTATTATTATTTTTGAGAGCTCATAATTTATCTGCGGATACTGCCCGAGATTTTTTAAAATATCAGGAGATATGATATTTTCAACAATTGTACTTCCGAAGATCTGAATTCTGAGTCTGTTTTCTTCATCAGATATGAAAAATCCGGAATCAGAGACAATTATTGCTTTATTCTCTTCTGTTGTGATTTTTTCATCAGTCCCTGTATTTATACAGCCTGAAACCGCAATTATGCATATAAAAAAAATTATGACTTCATAACGGAATGAATTCATAATCTAATTATTGTCATTTTTTGTATTAAATATGCTCTAATGGCTTTATTCTTTATTTTTTACACTGGAAATATTGGGCACACAGATATGCATATCAATTGATGTAAAAACCGGAAAAATGTCTGAAAGAGACTTTTTATGTACAGAGATTTGAAGAATTTATTAAATTTTGCATCAAATAAAAGAAAATATGAAAAAATTTGGAATTTGTTCTAAAAAAATTATTTCCCCCCGTTTTTTGTTTATACTAATCCAAATGACTTTATTACAACATCAGGATTGACAGCACCTGTGCGGTAGATCTTTCCTTCGGAGAGTTCGTTTATGATGACCTCTGCCGGGGAGAATAGTGATGTGTCAATCTTGTAGAAGTCAAAGCCTGCCGCCTTAAAAGTGTCATAGAACGGTTCGCCGTATGAGCTTGACTTATTGGACGGGATTTTGTCGAGGTAATCAACAATCTCGGGAGCATTCATTGTAAGGTATATCTGGCCGTGATAGATTGTTGCATCGTTTGTGCATCCCATTGCCTGTGTTGAATCCTTCTTGACAGGAGGAATTGGTGCTGTACCCATTGCAGACTCGATCTTTTTTGTGTCAAATCCAAGTTCGTTTAATTTATATATAGCTGTCTCAACACAGCGTCCTGCAACCTGAATTGAACCGACTATTGATGCTGTCGGTGCAACAACTGCACACACATTTGCGACATCCACATTGCATTTGTCTGCAATCATCTGCATAACATCACCATTTGGAAGTTTGTCGGACTCAAGGCATATCACAGCGTAGTCAGACTCATCCTCATACTCAATTACCTCAAATGTGTGCTTGGGCATAAGTGAGAGTGCACGTGCAGGCCCGCTGCCCATCGCAAAGAATCCGCCTGAATTTACAGTCCATCCCGCTTTCTGTGAACCGAGGCATGAGACTGACGGGAAGTCAGTGTTTACATCGATAAAAGGCATTGGGATACCTTTAATCTGTCCGTTTCTGAATGTGACCTCTCCAAGTCCTCCCATACATATTTCTGTAAAACGTTTTCCTGCAAGGTAGCCGCCTCTTGTGCTTACCCCACAGTCAACCACACGGGCGCCGTTGTCGAGCTGATGGAATTCTACATTGTAGTCTTCCGGATATTCTGCAAGTTCCTCGAAGATATCAAGGGCAAGTTCATTAACACTAATCATCAGAGTTCTCTCCTAAAATAGTAATGAACAAACAAAATAGATAAGTATTGTTAATTGTCGCACATGGCGTATTTAAGCCAGAATCGCTGTTATGCGGGCTGGATCGTAACGAAGGGTAATCACCCGTGTTCTGCCTTTTCCTTCCCTGTAATTAAGATTTATAAGTCTCATTGAATCAAACTTTTTTATCATCTCATAAAAGCGGGTATAACCTGTTGCGGTCTCTTTTTTTACCTCTTCAAAAACAAAACCTGCAGACATCTCCTTTTCATCCTGTGCAATTTTTGCAAGAATCTTAAGAAGCCTCTTTTCGTCATCGCTTAAGGTTTTTACTGTATGTGAGAGATGTACATACTTTGAAACCAGATATGCGCGGCAGATATCATCTTTTTCAACCCCGTGCCTTGCATCCATCTCAGCATTAAGGACAGAGCGTTTTAAAAGATCGATTCCGACTCTTAAGTCTCCGCTCTTTAATGTCTGCTCGACAATCAAATCCAGCATGGCGTTTGAGAGTACTCCCGGATAAAGGCCCTGCATTACACGCTCTTTTAAGATTTCAGAGATCTCTTCCTCCTCGTAAGGCGGGAAATAGATCTCTGACGGTCTGAATACAGACGATACCCTCTGATCAACCTCCTGCATGAGATCAACATTCATATCAGAGATTACTGTAATAATTCCGATTCTGACACCTTCGTTTGACTCATGTGATCTTAAAAGCGTGTATAAAACCTTGTTAATCTCTTTTTCATAGAGCAGATAGTTTGCATCGTCAAGGCATACTAAAAGAACAGCTTCTTTGTCATTTACAAGTTTGCAGACCATATCAAAGAGATTTTTAAAAGAAGTTCCCGACGCGGGCGGCGGGCGGTTTGTGAGCTTCTTATATATTTGTGAAAATATTGCGAATTTTGTATTGTCTATCTGGCAGTTTACATATACCGGAATCAGTTTTTTTGTCTTATCTTCAATTTCTTTGAAGAGTTTTTTTATAGATGTGGTCTTTCCTGTTCCCGGAAGGCCTCTGCATATTGTGTTTAAGGGTCTTGCACCCTTCATCCCCGGTTTTATATTGAATGCAAGCTCCCGTGTCTGGCTGTCACGGTGGTTGAACTGCTCCGGAATGTAGTCTATCTCAAAAACTTCAATATCGCGGAAGAGGGTTTCATCCCACATGAGCAGATCCTTTTTCATGTAGAATTTTATTGCCCTGAATTGTATTAATTTATGTCATCGGTCGCGGTCCTGAAAAGAACAGATCAGCCCTGTTTATTTACTAAAGAAATTAACCTGCAAAAATTTGTGGATTAGATTATTCTGCTATCGGTTACAAAGAGAGTATAAACATTTTGTTTTAAGGGCAGATGATGAGAGTTACCCCCACTGAAAAGTTTCTTTTATGATGAAGCAGGGTACTGATGCTCTTAAAAAGAATAAATGATGCTTTTTAGATCTTTTTCAGCCCGAAAAAGATGGCTAAAAAGTCCCCGGCATCAATCGTTTTAAAACCGCCCTTTTCTTCTGCCTCTTTTTCAGAATATACAGTACATCCGTCCCTTCCCATGCCTGAAAT
>NZ_JBSREC010000044.1:0-12657 GCF_055145805.1 Methanomicrobium sp.
CACTTCCAAAGTGCAACTTAAAAGACCGGCAATCTGCGAAGCATCAGCCAATCCATTAGTAAATGATGAAAAGCTTCTCTCTAATAATAGTAGTTTGCACCAAAATTCAGGAACGGAGAAGAGGTCGGTTGCACTAACGTCTCCGGGTGCTTCTTTGTGTGTTTCCAAAATCAGTGCAAACAAGGTTGAGAAAAAGCCGGAAGCTGCCGGAAATAGTGAACGGAGTTGCATAAACACGCCGTTGGTTTGCACTGCTCCGGTGCAAGTCAGTGTAAACCAGTGCAAAAGTGCAAGCGTAAATGGATTCACTCTGCCGCTGCCGGGCGTTATGTGTGCAGCGGATTTTGAGAGGGTGAGTGTTGAGCTTGGCCGGTGTGGTCTTTGTGATGAGGGGAAGGCTTTGTTTAGATCTTGTGATCTGAAGCTTGCAATTTGTGAGAAGTGTTACGGGAGGCTTTTGAGGGAGGAGAATGAGAGGGAGGGGGTGCAGTGACCATCTCAAAAATTGCGGGATCAATTAATAATCCTTATAGCCCTTCCCGGCAGATTATTTGTCAGCAAAAAATAATGAATGAAAAGTATATTGCACTTGATATGTTCTCCGGCGCCGGCGGCCTTACCGAAGGGTTTATACGGCAGGGATTTGAATTTGCCGGACATATTGAAATGAATGAGGATGCCTGCAAAACCCTTGAAACACGTCTGATCTATCACGAACTGATGAAATCAAAGAAGAATGAAAAAATATACAGGGATTATTATCAGGGAAAAATCAGCAGGGATGAATTCATCAGTCGGGCAAAAGACTGCGGTGCAGGTAAAGATCTCATTATAAAAGAACCAATCAGCGATGAAACAGAGTCCGATATAAAAAAGAGAATAAAAAATTATCTGCGTGATAATTACAACGGGGCAAAAACTGTTGATGTGATAATCGGAGGGCCTCCCTGTCAGGCCTATTCCATGGCCAGGCGTGGCAAGGAAAATAAGGCAGAAAAGGACGACCCGAGAAACTTTCTTTATGAGCATTATATCAGTTTCCTGAAAACATTCGAACCGGATTTCTTTGTTTTTGAAAATGTGCCGAGAATCAGAACTGCAAAAGACGGAACAATTTATTCTGATATTTTTGAAAAATGTCAGAAGGCCGGATATAATATACACGGAGATACTCTTATTGCATCTGATTTTGGTGTCCTTCAGAACCGGAAAAGAATTATTCTAATTGGATGGAGCAAGAAATGCAAAAAATGCTGTTATCCTAATTTTAAAAGTAATCCCTCAGAGGACACAGTCTGGAACATCCTAAGTGACCTGCCAAAAATTCAGGCCGGTGAAGGTGATGATTCATTCCTGCCATATCCAAAAGGTGTCTCTCTAAAATATCTTAAAAAAAATAAGCTTGAGGGAAATTTCGGCGGTGTAAGGCATCATTTCGCAAGGCCGCACAATGATCGTGACCGTGAGATATATCGCGAAGCCATCAGAAAATGGGATGAAGGTAAGGGCTCCCGTCTAAACTATAATGATCTTGCTGATGAACTAAAGACCCACAAATTCCGCGAAGGATTCCTTGACAGATTCAAGGTGGTTGACGGCAGCGGATATTCACATTCTGTAATTGCCCATATCTCAAAAGACGGCCATTATTTTATTCATCCTGACATAGAACAGGCAAGATCACTTACTGTAAGGGAAGTTGCAAGACTCCAGTCTTTTCCGGATGATTATTACTTTGAGGGGAGCAGGGGGCCAAAATATACACAGATAGGAAATGCAGTACCCCCGCTGATGGCAGAGGCAATAGCAGATGAGATTAAAAAAATGCTTGATGCGGAAAGGGAGAGAAATAACCCTGAAGAAAGAAAAAAGGCTGAAATTTGAGTAATCGTATTTCAGGATGATGATTTAATACTGTCAGTTATTCTTTGAATTATTAAGTCAGGATTTTTCCTGACCTCATGCTCCCAGAATCTTAAAACAGTCCAGCCGGAATCCTCAAGCTCATTTGTAATTTTTATATCCCTTTCAACATTTCCGTTTATCTTTTTCATCCAGAATTCCGTATTTGTTTTTGGTTCCCGGAAACACTCAGGGCATTTGTGCCAGTAGCAGCCGTCAATGAATATCGCTATTTTGTATTTTGTAAAAACGATGTCTGGTTTTCCGGGCAGATCATAATGAATCCTGTATCCCCGAATGCCTGTCTCCCAAAGTTTTTTCCGGATTTTAATCTCCGGTTGTGTGTTTTTGCCCTTTATTGCGGACATATTTCTTTTCCGCTGCTCCGAGGTGAGGACATCAGTCATTTCAGATATTCCATTTGAAATGAAGGAGCATTAACCCTAGCTAAAATAATATGGGAATAAAAAAAATAGATAAACTTTCAGCAATGCTGTTGCTTGAATCGTGACAAATTATTTCAGTTTATTTCTAAAAAATCTAATTCTAAAGTGTTTATAAAGGAGGAGGAGCATTATCTTAAATTAGGACTCTTTAGTATGGATAATACCGATTATGATGTTGTAAACCCTGATGTTGCTGTGATAATTGGATCCCTCCGGTCAATGGGATATTCTCTTGAAATGGCTGTAGCTGATGTAATAGACAACAGTATTTCCGCCAATGCTTCTGATATCTATTTTGAAACTGATTCCGAGGGGAATTTTATGATGATTTCCGACAATGGTGAGGGGATGTCAGAAACGGAAGTTGTCGAAGCTATGAAATTTGGTTCAAAAGACGTTAAAGATGAAAGAAAAACCGGAGATCTTGGCAGGTTTGGACTGGGATTAAAAACCGCATCGATTTCTCTATGTAAAAAAATCACTCTTGCATCCAAAAAAAGGGGAGGCGAAATTTCAATCAGGCAGTGGGACCTGGATTATATTCAAAAATATTCTAAAAATTCTTCAGACTGGAGATTAAAAAAAGTTTCCATCTCCGATTATTCAAAAATCTCCGAATCACTCGCAAGATTTGAACAAGGAACGGTTGTTTATTGGGAAGATTTTGATAGGGGCCTGCAAAAGTCTTCTTCGGAAATAACTAAAGACTATAAAGAATGGTATGGGAATCAAATAATAAAAATTATCAGACATCTTGAGATGGTTTTTCACTGGTATATTTCTGATGAAGATTTTATACTTCATATTCCCCCTAATAATCAACCGGCTCTGGCCTGGGACCCTTATATGAAGACTATTTCGGATCCACTTCCCGAGGAGCTCCAGATACAAGGTATTGTCGTTTATCCATATGTCCTGCCGCATAGATCTAAAATAACGGAGGGTGAATATGAGATGTCAGCCGGACCATTAAAATCGTGGAGCAGGGCTCAGGGATTTTACGTTTATCGTGAAAAACGTCTGATTACCGCAGGAAGCTGGCTAGATCTGGAACCAGGATTTGTCAAAGGGAAAGATACAGATCTGGCAAGAATTAAGCTTGTTTATAACAGTAAAAATGATGTCGAATGGACTCTGGATGTGAAAAAAAACGCTGTTAAAGTACCCCGTCGCTATCGTAAGGATCTAAAAAGAATTGCCAGGAATACCCGTGACAGAGCCCGTAGTGTTAAATTACACAAAGGGAAAATCCCACGACGAGAACATCCTGGTGATTACACATTCCTATGGGCAACCACAAAAAACAGAGACGGGAAGGTTAGATATAAAATTAACCGTCATCACCCGTTGATTGATAAACTCAAAACAGAACCGGAATCGTTTGGGAAAGAAGAAATTAATGCCCTTCTCCGGATGATCGAAGAATGTGTCCCCACACAGGGGATTATTATGCAGGAATATGCTGATCCAGATTCCCCCCCGGAAGCATTTGAGGATACCGGGTCAGACGAACTTAATCAGCTTTTAATGGCAGGTCTTAAAATTTGGAGAAATACAGAGATGTCACTAGACGAAAAAAAATCTATGCTCTGCAATATGGAGCCATTTTCAGAATATCCTGAATTTATTGATAATTTCCTCAGAGGGGAACTATAATGCCCATGGATTACGATGAGTTTCGTGCAAATGTTGTAAATAATTTACTCAATCTTGAGGGAGGAACATTTACAGAGACCGGCATTAGTAATACGGTTAATCTTATGGTTGAGGTTTATGAAAAACAAGGTTCACTTAAACCAGGAACTGTTGATCCGGAAACTCTTATAACAGATTTATCACAGCATTTCATAACCTGGAGAAATTATGGTGATCCGGAGATTTTTGAGGGAAATAATGAAGAACATGAGCACTGGTTAAACGAAGAATATATTGAACAGCATGAATGGAAGTACTGGGACAGGTATAAATTGAATCTTTCTAAAGGCGGCTTATCCCAATATGCCATAGATAATATTGACACAGTAACAAAAGATGTGTTATCTCGACTGGAAAACCCACATCGACATGGTGCATGGGACAGGAGAGGAATGGTTGTCGGTTATGTTCAATCGGGAAAAACCGCAAACTACACAGGGCTTATATGCAAAGCTACTGACGCAGGATACAGACTGATTATTGTCCTTGCCGGTCTTCACAACAATCTTAGAAGTCAGACACAAAAAAGAATAGATGATGGATTCCTTGGATATAAGACCAGTTCAGGTAACCGGATTCCGATAGGTGTCGGTCAGATATCTTCCAAACTAAAAAGCTTAAATAATATCGATCACCCTCAGAGAATTAACTGCTTGACATCAGGTGCTGAGGACGGTGATTTTAAAACGGCATCTAATAATATCAGTATGTTTGCCCAAACACCCGTGTGTCTTGTCGTTAAAAAGAATAGTTCAATCCTTGAGAATGTTCTATTATGGGCAAACAGTTTATCCGAAGACAATTCGGGTGAGGGAAAGGTAACAGATGTTCCCCTTCTGTTGATTGATGATGAAGCTGATAATGCCTCTCTGAATACCAAGAAATACCTGACACCGGAAGAGCAGAAGGAACAGGACATCTCAACAATCAACAGGCTTATCCGCCAGATACTGGTTAAATTTCAGAAATCCGCATATGTGGGATATACCGCGACTCCTTATGCCAATGTTTTTGTTGATCCCCAGGCAAGATCCGATGCAGCAGGGGCAGATCTTTTTCCCCGAAATTTCATTATCACTATGCCGGAACCACCGGGGTATTTCGGTCCCTCACAGGTATTCGGCCATGAACCTGAAGGTGATGTTATCAATACATTTGCCGGTATTGAGAACGTTTCGTTAGAGGATCAGAATATACTAATTCCCTTAGAAGAAAGAAAAAACCCGTTATATCAGCCAAAAGAACTACCTCCATCTCTTAAAGAGGCAATCAAATCATTTATTCTGGCCTGTGCTGTGCGTGAAGAAAGGAATCAGAAGGGCAAAAAACGGATTGATAATTCAATGCTTATCCACGTAACCCGCTATACCAAAACCCAGGGGCTTCCTATAGGTATCGGACGTGACGTCCAGAGCGGTATCCTGAAACTTGTGAATATGGAAATTGACGTACTTAAGAAACTTCTGGGAATCGGAGATAAAGAAACACTGGATGAATTCAAAACATTATGGACTGAGAAATTTGCACCAAAGTCAGCACAGATTAGGGCAATTATTCCTGATAAATTATGTACGGAGATTTCATGGGATACTGTCAAACTCAGACTTGCTGATATTACAATGAGAAAAATTAAAATTAAGGTAATTAATGGTCAGGCAAAAGACAGCCTTGATTACTCCGAACATCCTGAAGGGTTATATGTAATTGCCATTGGAGGAGACAAACTTTCACGGGGTCTGACACTGGAAGGACTGACAACCAGTTATTTCCTCCGGACAGCAGGGACTTACGATACATTATACCAGATGGGCAGATGGTTCGGATTTAGACCAGGTTATGTTGATTTATGCCGTGTTTATACTACAGACGATATAGTTCAGAAATTCCGTGTGGTTAATATTGCTGATAAGAATTTAAGAGATCAGTTTATCCGGATGGATGCTGTTAGCAGAACACCCGAAAATTATAATCTTAAAATTATTCAGACAGATTCACGCTTTAGAATTACTCAACAGAATAAAATGCGTGCAGGAAGGAAAAAACAGGAAAACCCCTACTCGGGAAATCTACAGCAGACTTACAAATTTAAAGTGTCACAGGATGTTATTAATACCAACTTCTCAGTCATTGACAACTTCATCATTGCATTAAATGATCTGCATAAACCTGAAAAAGTTAATGGAAATTATATCTGGAAATCCATTCCTTCTGATATAATTTTAGACCACATGCCACATTATGTCCCCCACCCTGAGCAGCAGGAACTGGGCATTCCACTTTATGAGTATATTAACACCCAGAAGAATCAGGGAATACCTGAATTAACTAACTGGACAATTGTTCTTATTAATAAATCGTCTGAATCTGAAAGGAGAGAAATCATAGGCGGACTTCCGGTTAATCTTACGATGCGTAATCCCTCTAAAGATCCCATAACAAATACCATACCAGATCCAGAAATCCTCGGAGAATATTCCTACAGTAAAAACAATATTTTGAATGACGCTTCCGAGGAAGGACTTGACCTGTCACAGCGTGAGATATATCTTGCTTCTGATCGGATGAGAGATGATTACAATGCAGGTATAAACAAAAAACATATTAGAAACGAGCCCGTCTATGGAAAACCAAGCGGTTACTATATCAGAATGGTCAGACCAGTTACGGACGGACTTCTTCTGATTTACCCGATTACCTGGAAAAACAGATCACAAGAGAAAAAACCGGTCTTTGGAATTGCTTATAGTTTTCCATTAAGTAATACAGCTCTCTCCACAGAATATATTGCTAATGCAATAGGTCAGGAAGATGAAAATGATTTGTGATAAATCAACATGGGAAGAGCTCGAAAAAAATGCTCGAAACCACCCTGAAAATCCAAATGCTGAGTATTATAAAGAACTAACCCGTGTCTCTTCATGTTATGTTTACAGCACATTAATTCCACATGAGCACAAGTGGGGCCTGTTTATACGCTATCCTGAAAATACTGTTAACAGATTACCTCCCCCAACTGCAAAAGGATTTGAAATACATCTCTCAAAATCACCTAATGCTCCTTCTTTTATGGAGTTGACTATCGTTATATCCCAGGCTGATTTCAATGATATTTTTGTCACATTCTGTCAGGATCTAATCAGAATAATCAATCAGATTGCAGATCCTAAAGAACTCCTCGATGCAACTATTGAACACCTGAACAAATGGCAGGAATTTATGGCAAAAATGAAACCAGATGCTCTGGAACCGGCTGCACAACGAGGATTATTTGGGGAACTTCATTTTCTTCAGGAATATCTTATACCACAAATTGGAGTCACCGAAGCAGTTAGGGCATGGTACGGACCGGAAAAAAATCCTCAGGATTTTCATCTTCCTTCCGGTATTGCCATAGAGATTAAGACCAGTAAGGCTGAAACACCGGTTATTCACATAAATAATAAACACCAGCTTGACGAAACAGGTCTGAAAGCTCTTTATCTTCTTCTAACAGAAGTTAATGAAACTGGGGGAAGTAGCCTGACTTTAAATAATGTTGTGGACAGGATCAGGGATTTATGTTCTGAAAATCCTGAAGCTGCACTGGAATTTTCGTCTCGTCTCATAATGGAAATGGGATACCTTGACAAAGACCGTGAGATTTATTCAAAAACAGGTTATGCCATTCTAAGGGAACGTATATATCATGTAAAAGGAAATTTCCCCCGCCTCATAAAGGGAAATCTTCCAGAAACAATAGGAGGGGTAAAATATACTCTTGATCCAGAAGTCCTGTCTTCATACCAGGTTGAAAATGAGAAATTCAAAACTCTTCTTGGAGATGAGAACTGATTATGCCTGAAAATATACCTTTAAGTTTTGATGATTTCCGAACTACCCTAATTAACAGGGTGTCTGAAATTACTGAAGAAACAGATGAATCGGCAAAGATTGTTTATCTTCAAGAAATTCTCGAGCAGTATAATGATATTCATCAGGTGTGGGACACAGAGCCTGATTATTATCAGGATAACAGAATACAGGGATCATTCCATACAGAAGACTGGGATCGAATAGATATATTTATTTCAGAATTCCACGGACAGAATACATTTTTTCTGGGATACAATAATCTTAAAAAAAACAGAGAACGGTTCAACACAGCGATGCGGTTAATTGAGTCCGCATTTGAAGGTAAATATTATGATATTGAAGAAGCGAATGAACTCCATGACTTCTCCAAGAGTATATTTGAGCACATGTCCGAAATAAGGACTATCAGATATTTCCTTGCAACAGATTTCCCATATATATCTGAAAAAATTCCTCCTATAAAATCTGATAAAATAATTACTGAATTTCATCTTTTGACTCTGGAGAATTCTTATGATCTGTTCTGTTCTGAAATATACTCTACAGAATCGGGAAAACCTCTGATAAATACTATTGATCTGGTAAATGAGTTTGACGGGGCCAGTATTCCATGCATACCTATAACTTTTTCAAATCCGGATTCTGTTGAATATGATTCATATCTTGGATACATGGAAGGCCAGCTTCTCGCAAAACTATACAACAAATATACAGAGAAATTACTTGAGGGTAATATCCGTGTTTTCCTTCAGAATAAAGGTGCAGTAAACAAAGGAATTAGATCCTCCCTAAAAAACCCTGTTGAAAAAACACGGTTCTTTGCCTATAATAACGGAATCTCGGCAACTGCAAATTCGGTTGACATAAATTATGATGAAACTGGAAAATGCCGGATAGAAAAAATCACAGGGATACAAATTGTCAACGGAGGACAGACAACAGCCTCGATGCATAGTGCAATGAAAGACAGGATCGATCTTACCGGAGTATATGTCCAGTTTAAACTTACTGTTCCAAAAAAGGAGGAGTCCCTTAATATCCTGAATCCGAAAATTGCAGAATATTCCAATAGTCAGAATCAGATTAAAAAGGCAGATTTCTCATCTAACCTTCCATACCATATACGACTTGAACAGTTATCACGTTCATTAAATATTCCGGATTCTGATACTTTCTGGTTTTATGAGAGAACCAGGGGAAAGTATGGGGAGGCAAAACGTATATATGTCAAAAAACGAGGTGAACCTAATTTTGATGTCAGATATCCCTCAAATAAGAAGATCACTAAATTAGAACTCGCTTTATATGCCAATTCCTGGAATCAATATCCTAACTATGCGGCAAAAGGGGGAGAAAAAAATTTTGTCAAGTTTATGGATTTAATGAAGGATCCCGAAGGGAATATTGCTGTTTTTCCCGATGAACGATATTACCATGAACTCGTAGCCATGGCAATCCTGTTTAAACGTACGGATTCGCTCAGATTAAAGGATGCAAAAACAAGTGATTACGGGACCTCATATAAAAGACAGATCGTAGTATACACACTATCTCTGATGTCATATTTGACAGAGGGTCGTTTAAACCTGATAAAAATATGGGCTGATCAGACAACTGGAAAAAACCCAAAACTCAATGACGCAATTGAAGATTACATCCTATCACTTTCAAAAGTTGTTGAATATCATATACACCACCCTCCTGTATCACACAGTAATAAATCAGAATGGCCAAAATACGAGGGTTGCTGGACCAGTCTAAAAGACAAAACCGAACGACATATCCCACCACCAGAAAACGTACAACAACTATATCTATCCCCTACAGAGGTTGAGGATAGAAAAAGATGGTTAGAATCCCTTTATCATCCTTCTGGAGATGAACAATCAGAACTCTCAGATGATATTCAGAAAACTGCTACATCAACGGAAACCAATTTGTCTAGGGAATCAGAGAAGCCGGAAACCCAAGAGAATGCTCTAAGTAAAATTTAAAAAATTCACAGAACATATGCTGAAAAAGAGGTATAAAAATATGTATTGTTATTGGAATTTCTGTGAAGACTTTTCCTTACCTCCTCAATTCCACATAACTCATCCTCCCGTGAACCCCATCCTTCTTCACAAGATCAACAAGCCGAAGCTCCTCTAATTTCTTAATATATTCAAAAAAGTAGGTATAACCTATTTTCAGTTCATCCTTAGCACGCCGCTGCACCTGTCCTGATGTAACGCCGGCAGCGTCTCCCTTCTCTAAAGATTCCTTTGTCATCTTTCCTATAAGCTCAAAGAGCTGCCTCTCGCCGTTCTTTAAAGTCTTGACAGTCTCATTCACATGAACATCCTTTGAAACCGAAAAGGCCCGGCTTACATCCTCCTCAGTAACAGATGTCCTGGCATCATTCTCGGCAATCATCACAGACCGCTTAATAAGATCAAGGCCTACCCGGAGATCTCCTATCTTCATTGAATAGTCAACAATCAGATCAAGGATATCCCCCGAGATAACATTCGGATAAACACCCTGGAGGATTCTGGCCTGATAAATATCGTACATCTCCGCTGCCGAGTAAGGCGGGAAATATACTTCAGAAGGTCTGAATGACGACACAACTCCGGCATTAAGGCCGTCTAAAATATTCTTATGAACATCTGACAGAACTGCAAAAACTCCGATTCTGACTCCCTCAAATTCCTGATGAAGCCTCAGAGCAGTGAAAAGTGTAGTGTTCATCGCACTCTTACTGCCCATGTAATTAACATCATCAAGGCAGAGAAGAACAACTTTATTCTCTTCTGCAATCTTTTTTTGCAACGGCTGCAACGAGGTTCTCAAAAGACAAACCTGCGGGTGAAATTTTAGTGTCGGTAACCTTTCGATAAACTTTCGAATAAATCGAAAACGGAGACCTCTCAATCTGGCAGTTTACATAAACAGTGACAAGCCTTTTTGTGTGCATCTCTGCCTCGGAAAAAAGTTTTCTGAGACATGTTGTTTTCCCCGTCCCCGGAAGCCCCCTGCATATTGTGTTCACCGGCGAACACCCCTTAAGCGCCGGTCTCAGATTATATGAAAGCTCTCTTATCTGCTCTTCCCTGAATAAAAACCGGTCAGGAATATAATCAGATTCAAAGGCTGAAAGATCCCGAAACAGTGTCTCTTCCCCATTTCAACAACTGATTCATATTTTCAGGTCACTTTTAAGAGCAGATAAACCTGCAGGCGTTTTACTTTCAGACCGCCCGCGGTGGATTTATTGTGTGCAGTATTTTTGCGGGTTAGATAGTTAAAAGGCGCACTGTGGTTAAAAAGAAGTCTTTAGGTTTGGGTTTTTTAAAAATTATAGAGATGTTTTTGCCTGCATTTTCTCCTCAAGGATCTTCTCAATCATCTGTTTTAGCAGGTCGGGATTTTTGCTGATGTCTTCTGCCATCTCTTCAATGGTTGCTGTTGCTTCATCGGTGAATGATCGTCCGCAGCGGTTGCAGAATTCGGCTTTCGGCGGGTTAATCGTCATGCACTTTGGACACATTACCGGTTCAAGTGCATGGGTTTCCTTTTCGTCTTTTGAAACGATTCCATAATTTCCGAGAACCTCACGGTCGATGTCACGTCCGGTCAGGTGTGCGTATGTCTGAAACATTGGTGTATTGATGTTTCCCCACATCATGAGCTTTATTACTGATTCATTCATCCCGTCATTGATGAGGTGTGTGATTCTGCTGTGCCTGAAGATGTGCGGTGTTATGTGTTTCTGAATACCTGTTCTTATCCTTAAAGTGTGAAGGATTTTCATTACAGTGCCGTGGTTAAACGGAGTTTTTTGCTGAGTGATAAAGACGAGGTTGTTATCTTTCGGTTCAAAGGGATAGTCCTGGCGCCATGCCAGAAGGTAAGGTTTTGACATAACTATCCGGACATATCTCTGCTTACTGCATTTTGTATCTTCAACTGTCAGAATGATTCCATACTCGTCAAACTGTATTCTTCCCCATGTGAGCCGGCCGATTTCTCCGATTCTGCATCCTGATTCATAAAGAAGTGCGATTAATGCCCGGTCTCTTGAATTTGTGCAGCCTGAGAGCAGCGTCTCTATCTCTTCTTTTGAAAGCATCTGTTCAGGAAGTTTTGTGCTGAAGTTTGCGCTTGGCGGTTTTATTTTGTTTATTTTTTCTTTCGGAAGATCATTATAGCCATTTTCAATCATCCAGAGGCTGAATCTTTTCAGAAACATGACGTAGTCATGAATTGTGTTGGCCTTGTAAGGCCTGTCCCTGCTGCTCTTTGCTGTTTTGAGATCTGAAATCGCTTTGTAGATATCAGAGATTTTTGCCTCTTTGTAAGGACAGATGAAACGTCTCCATGTAATGAGAGCATAAATTATTTTGTTTGTTCTTGCAAGGCCGATGTTTTGTGATGCCTGAAGCTCGGATATAAATTCATAGATGAGATCTAAGTCATACTGGAGAATCTGGCCTTCTGTGAGTGCCCGTTTAATTGACCGGTCTGCATAGACTGGCTTGACGTAATGAAAATTACTGTCGGTTTGGGTGGGTGCTGTGGTACTTCCCATGAAAGAAAGTTCAGAATATGAATATAAAAGAGTTATGGGGGGGAATTGGACATGATGTCTGGAAGCCTCAGGAGGGAATTGAACCCCCGACCTGCTGATTACAAATCAGCCGCTATGCCGCTAAGCCACTGAGGCGCTCTACTAATGTTGGCTGTTTACTATAAAAAAGATGACGTTTTGCATCTGCCA
>NZ_JBSREC010000045.1:0-7292 GCF_055145805.1 Methanomicrobium sp.
AGAACATAAAATATTTTGATTTTAACTGTTCTCTACTTTTGTCTTTGCAATAATTGTTTTGGATCTTTCATTGATTACCACAACCCGCCATGTACCCTTTTCAAGTCGCTTTGGATATGACCATTCCGTCCCCCAGTTGCTGTCATCGCCTATTCTTGCATACTGGTTTGTTATGTAATACGGGTCGCTTAAATTGTCTGATAAGGTATAATAATAAAAAGTTGCTCCGGGGTTTATTTCCAGACCTTTCATCGAAACAGACTGGATAGCCTCATGCTGGTCACCTTTCGGGTCATACAGAAGAAATCTCATATCTTCTGTTCCTGCATATTTTATATTATTGTAATTGATGTCAGATCTTTTTCCTTCTGTAAAAAATATTTTTATAGAATTTGCATCCCATGTATCTGCTTTGGAAAGTGCAGGTACAATCTCTGTATTAGTATACACATATATTGGGGTGTAATCCGCCTGAGTGTTGTCATTTGCCATATTCAGGGAGTATGTGAGTACTACTCCTGCAAGAATTATAAGAATTCCCACAAAAATCATCATCCCTAAGCTTTCTGTAAATCCCCCTTCAGACATTATATTCTGTATATGGATGGACATTAATAAAACCTGTTTGAATATTTATAAAAAGAATTTACGTAAATTATCAGTCAGATAATTTTTACCTTTAAAATAATAAAAACGGGTTTAATACAGATGCCTTAAAAAAGGGGGATTTTTGATATCAGGACTCTATTATCTCTCCAATCAGGTCAATATATCTCTGGTATTCCCCTAGATCACCATTATTAAGCGCCTTTTGTGCACTGTCATAAAGTTCGGCAATCCTGTTTAGCTTATCCAAAACCTCACTGCTGACAATTTCAACCTCTTCACCCTCACCGATGCCCTCTCCGGCACCTCCGACAGGTATTTCTACAGCAATATCACCAAATATCTCATCCAGTGCTTCTGCAAGAGTATCCTTCATTGTCAGGCGATCATTATAGGCAACAATCACACGCTTAAGCTGAGGAAGTGTTCCCTTCTCCGTTGCCTCAAGATAAAGCGGTTCAACATAGAGAATAGAGTTCTCAATCGGGATTATGAGTGTATTGCCCCTTAAAACCGAAGACCCTGACTGTGACCACAATGTAATATCCTGTGAAATCTCAGTGTCCTGATCAATTCTTGCCTCAATCTGCATAGGGCCGTATGTCAGTTCCTGCTTTGAGAACTGATAGACTACAATACCGCCGTAATTTGGTGCATCAGACCGTATGGCCATCCATGCAATCAGATTCTCCTTACTGCGTGGAGTAAACGGCAGCATCTGGATAAACTCCTCAGACTCTTCGCCCGGAAGTTTCATAATAACGTAATAAGGCTCCATCCTCTGCTTTGAACCCCTGTATGCCTCATCCGGCACATTCCAGGCATCTTCCCTGTTATAAAACACCCTTGGGTCTTTCATATGATACAGTGAATAGACTTCAGACTGAATCTCAAAAATTCCCCCGGGATATCTGACATGGTTTCTGAGGTTTTCAGGCATCTCTGAAAAGTCTTTAAATACGCCCGGAAACATCCCTTTATATGTCTGAATCAGAGGATCCTTATTGTTTACAACATAATATGAAATATCTCCGTTGTAAGCGTCAATTACAACTTTAACACTGTTTCTGATATAATTGATTTTTTCATATTCAGAAGTCCGGATACTTGCCGAATACGGGAATTTATCTGTTGTGGTATAGGCATCAATTACCCAGAAGAGCCTGCCTTCTGAAACAACGATGTATGGATCTGAATCATATGATAAAAATGGTGCAATAATATCTGCACGTTTTAGAATATTCCTGTTCATAAGAATTCTGCTGTCAGAATCAAGGCTTCCTGACACCAGAAGTTCAACAGACTTAAACTTAATTGCGTAAATGAGCCTTTGAATTATGCCGGATAATTCAACTCCCCCGGCTCCCTGATATGTTGTGTAAATATTGTCATCACTTGAGGGATAATCAAACTCTTCTGTTTTAGTCATAACAACAGAATAGTCATCAAGACCCTCGCCGTAATAAATTCCCGGCTGGTTAAGCTCGATATAATCAGAAGTCGGAGGGATGTCCTTTAAGTAAAAATCAGGCAGGCCTTCTTTTGATACAACATCAACCGGACTCATAACAGCCCCGTAGCCATGGGTATAAACAAGATGTGTATTGACCCAGGTCTGCGCCTGCGGGGGAAGATCCTTTATATTCATCTCCCTTGCCGAGACCAGGACCTCTTTATAGCTGTCACCGAAGGTATAGCGGTCAACGTCAATATCATTAAACTCATAATAAGTTCTGAAGAGCTGCAACTGCTCATATGTGGTCTTTAACGGGCGCCAGTCCCAGAGACGGATATTTTCAACAGTTGCACTGTTCTTAATTATATCTGTCGTTGTCAGATTATAATCAACAGTAAACTGCCTTTCATCCACATCATCAAGGCCGTATGCAGCCAGAGTGCTGTTGATATTATATGAAAGATACTCTTTTTCAAGATTAAACTCGTTTGGAGATACAATCAAAGTCTGGACACCACCACCGATCACCAGTCCGATAACTGCAACTGCAATAAAAATGATAATGCCGTATTTAAGGATTTCAGGCCTGCGCAGTTTTTCGTTTATCAAAAACCCGATTCCAATCAGAAGTGAGACAAATGCCAAAACCGCCATAACCGGAAGTGTAACTGTTGCATCAGTATAGCCGACACCAAATACAGTTTCTCCGGGAGTGAACAGCAGGTCATAGCGTGAAAGCCAGATTCTTGCTGATATTGCCAAAAACAGGAAAAACAGCAGAACACTAAGTTGTGGAATGTATGAATCTATCTTAAACTGGCCCTTAAATTCAGCAATCTGTGGATCAGCAGGATTAAAGGTTAAAAATTCTGATCCAATCAGATAACCAAGGAAAGATACAATTATCGAAAAGATGACAATTCCAATGAAGAAATTCACAATCAGGTTAAAAAACGGGAGTGAAAATATATAAAATCCTGCATCAAGTCCGAAGATTGGATCAGATATGCCAAAGAGTTCCTGGTTTAAAAACATCAGCACAGTCTTCCAATGTGATGATACTGATAAACCCCCAAAAAGTGCCCCAAGGCCACAGACCAGCATCAACAGCCTTTTGTTTAAAACCGAAACGTCACTTACGTTTGCCGCAGACTTAAGAGAAATCCTGGCGTTAATGTAACTAAAACCAAAGAGTACAGCTGCTGCAATTATTCCGAGAATTACTGATACTAATATTATATTTAAGAAAATGCCGGCATAGCCGACAGAATCAAACCAGTAGTAATCACCCAGAAATGAGATTAATGCCGCAAATACTATAATAATTATTACAGGTATTATTGCGAAATATTGAGAAATTTTCATAATACAGGTACAAAATAAGTATGGGGATATTTAAAACCATAACATGTATTCTAATCCTGAAGTCTATCAGCCCGCCAGATCAGTTACAAAGTTATTCATTTTTCCCTAAACAGTTTCTGCTATGAGATAGTGTCTTTTATGTGACGTTATTTTAACATTCAGTCTTGTTCCGGGGGGAAAATCTTTCTTTATCACGATATTGTTGTATGATTTATCCCTGGCAATGACACTGCCGGCTTTTTTCTGTTCTGTAACTGCAACATCAAGATTTTTGCCAATCATTTTTGTGTTGTTTTCATCGTAGACTTCGTTTGCGGCAATTGTCAAAGCTCTTGACCTGTTCTTCTTCACCCAGTCAGGAAAATCTTTGTATTTAGCTGCCGGAGTTCCCTCTCTCACAGAAAACCGGGTTATATTGACTTTTGTCGGTTTTGTTCTGTTCAGAAGTTCGACTGTCTTTTCAAAGTCTTCGTCTGTTTCCGTCGGGTATCCGACGATGAAATCGGTTGATATCCTGACGTTGGGAATCTGCTCTTTAAAGGCATCAACGACTTTCACATATTCGGATGAAGGATATCCTCTCTGCATTGTTTTTAAGACGTTATCTGACCCTGACTGTACAGGCATATGGACAAATGAGTAGATTTTTTCAAGATTGAAGGCCGGAATAAGTTTTTCTGCAATAGGGATCACAGTTGCCGGATTCATCATTCCGACTCTCACTGCAAAATCACCCTCAAGCTCGTTTAATCTGTATAAAAGGACTGAGAGATCTGTTCCGATATCACGTCCCCAGGCACTTACGTCCTGTCCTGTAAGCTGAATCTCGGTTGCACCCTCTTTTATGAGTCTTTTTGCTTCGGCAATGATTCTCTCCAGATCAAAGCTTTTTAAGCGACCTCTCGCCTGTCTTGTAATACAGTATGCACAGCTTCCGAGACAGCCTGTTCCCATCTGCAAAATACCCACATTTTTATCGACAACTGCTCCCACACGACCGCTGCATTTGTATATTTCATCGGGGAGGATTATTCTGACATCAGGCCTTGTTGATTTTAAAAGTTCTTTCTGGACGACAGGCATGCATCCTGTTACATAGACCTCGCGGTCATGATATTCGTTAATCGCCTTTATCATTGCCCGTTCTGTCTGGGATACGACTGTGCATGTGTTGATAACCACGCAGTCCGCATCTTTTGGTTCTGCCAGTGTGCACCCCTGTGAAAGTGCAGTCTCTTTTATCTTTTCAGTGTCGGCGAAGTTGAATGTGCAGCCGTAGGTCTCAAAATGGACTTTTTTATCTTTAAGGGTGTGCATGAATATTGTAATATATTTGATCTTTAAGTGCAAAAAAGATGGTTTTTTAGCATCCGGCGGGGCCGGCTAATCTGCCTTCATTAAAAGCCAGGTCTTTGATCCTGCTTTCTGAAATCTCACAAGAATATATCTTCCTGTATTAATTTTTCCGGAAAGGATAAATTCAATCTTTAGATCGCTCCATAACAGTGTCTCATACGTCCCGCAGTCCTCAATTTTGAGCTCGCCTGTGCCCGACTGACTTTGTGGTATAATTCCGCTGAAATACAGAATGCTGGTCTGTTGATCTTTTGATTCTATTGCAATACACTTCTCTTTTGAAACCTTCGGCATTCCCCTGGGAAGTGTCCAGCACTTTAATACACCGTCTCTTTCGAGTCTGAGATCCAGGTGTACTGACTTTGCTGTGTGCTCATGCAGCACAAATCTGTTGTTTTTGCCGTTTTTGCATTCTTCTGGTCTTTTATCTGTAGGAATCATTTTGGGATTATACTGATCATGACCTGTGCACAAAAAAAGATTTGTGTCAGTTAGAATATTCAGATATTTTTTGAATCAGGATTAACTATTGCTGTTGTTTAAAAGACCGCCAAGGGCGCCTCCGATAAGGCCCAGGATTCCGAGTGTCAGTGCAAGCACGATAAGAATTACCATATCAACAGCAGCGGCTGCAAGAATTCCCACAGGGCCTAATATTGCCGCACCGAATATCAGTATAAGGACTGAAATTATTATTCCGCCGAAGATGCCTGCATAAAATCCTGTCTTTGCACCTTCCGATACGCCTTCGCCTGCCAGAAGTCCTGCTGTAAATCCTCCGATTAAAGGTCCCAG
Organism: Methanomicrobium sp.; assembly: GCF_055145805.1. NCBI lineage: Archaea > Methanobacteriati > Methanobacteriota > Methanomicrobia > Methanomicrobiales > Methanomicrobiaceae > Methanomicrobium > Methanomicrobium sp. The sequence goes on from NZ_JBSREC010000045.1 coordinate 5,579, forward strand.
AAATCCTGCGATACCTCCGTAGTGGCCGAAAACTGCGGTGAATAATACCATTGCAATAAATCCGATGAAAGCTGCAAACCAGTTACTCATAAAAGTTAGATGTGCTCTGTTAAGCTAAAATACCTTATGATAGGGAAAATTAGTTTTAAACAGGTTTTGGTATATTTTGGTATCAGTCAGTATCTCTTATAAAAAGAGGCTGTGGTATATTTTTGGTTTGTTCATCTGCCCAGCATTTTAGTGATCTGAAAAGATCTGTTCTGAAAAACTCTTCTTCGTCATATAAATCTCTGAATAATCTTTCAAGGTCTCTTAACCTGACCTTCTCACCTGTAATTGCAGGATAGTTTCTGTTGATGTCTGCCAGAAGAACGCACATTAAGTCATGCCCCCGGCAGATCTGCATCGGGTGTTTAAAATAGTCTGTGTTTTCTGAAATTTCTTTTGAAAGTGCCTCTTTGAAATCATCGAAACGCGTTTTGTTTCTCTTTAAGATGAGATCCAGCAGTTTTTCTTCATTGAATTTTATTGTTGTAGAGTCTACAAACTCCATAAAGACATTTTTTTTCTTGCAGTTTATGTGCTTAAAAGTCATTCTGAGATCGTATTTTTCGTTTACATAGAGGGATAAGCCGATTAAGCGTGAACATTCCACAAGACCGTTCAGAATACTCTCGTCCCTTAGTGCCATAAGAGCTCTTCTCTGAAATCCTCCGGCAGAATTCGTCTCATAAATCCTGAGAACCTTTTTTATGAGTTCTTCTGAGATTATCATGGTCTCTATGTCATGCGTATCTGTAAAAAAAAGATTTTTTGAGCAGTTGTCTTCGTTTACACCGGTTTCTTTATTGTTTTTAAGATAATCCTCTGTGCTGAAAAATGAGAAATCCCTGTCAACAATTCCGATAATAGACTGTGATGCTTCTTTTGGCATATCTTTGAGGATGTCTGTAATCACTGAAATTACGTTTTCTTTGGAGTTTGCAAATCTTATCTCGCAGATTTCACTGTTGAAAAAACGGGAGTAAAATTCGTAGTCGTAGGGTCCTTCTGTTATGATAAAGATTTTTTTGGAGAGAGAAGGATAGTTTTTCTCCATCTTCTGAATAGTACCGCTGATCTCATCAGCATCGGCCCAGATATCCTCGAGTCTGTAGTTGTTTGTGGATTTGCCAAATCTTCTCCCGATTTTAGCCATCTATCTTTTCCCCTGAGAGATCCACTGTGTAGTCCCAGTTTGTGTGGATTAACTGGGGGGAGTGGGTCGCGATTATGAAATCAGACCCTGTGATATTGGTAATTTTTCTGATATAGTCGAGGTACATACGCTGCCAGACGATATGAAGTGAGATTTCAGGTTCGTCGACTAAAACAAGCGTTCCGGGATCAGTTGTGAATATAAGGTCGTAGTACATTACAAGCTGATTCTGCTCCCCGGAGGAGAGTCGTTCGGGAGCAACGGTCTCACTGTCAGATACCCTGAAGTAGAATCCCTTATCTGCCCGAATTTCAAATGAGATGCTTAGGAAGAGTGAATTAATTATCTGAATTAAAAGGTCGATTTTTCTTTCAAGATCTGAAAATATCAGGTATTTTTTTTCTGTATCTTCGATGTAGAGTTTGAGAGCCGCTAAAACGCCTGTTTCACCTTCGATCTCCTCATCTGCAATGCAAAAATCCTGGTCATGTTTTGGCTGATATGATAAAAATCCGA
>NZ_JBSREC010000046.1:0-6352 GCF_055145805.1 Methanomicrobium sp.
AAAAGGCAGAAAATAATCCTCCCTCACTCATTGTAATGGGTTCGCACGGGAAAACGCTTATCCCCCGGATGCTGCTTGGAAGCCAGACAGAAAATGTCCTGCACCATACAGATGTTCCCCTGCTCATCCTCAGGTTATCTGTTATGAAAAAGGGAGACCCTAAATCATGCACTATTAATTCTGATCTCTTCCGCCGCGTCCTTTATCTTACTGATTTCTCTGAAGAGGCAAAAAGGTGCATTCCGTTTATAGAGTGGATGGCCAGTGCAAAACCAGATCAGCTTGTGATCCTGCATGTTCAGGACACAAGGCGTCTCTGGCCTGCAACGCAGGAACAGATAAATGAGTTCAACGAAAAAGACACAAGGCGTCTTGCAGAATTAAAGGAGCAAATGAATAATTATGGCATATCTCAAATCGTTACCGAACTGGTAACCGGAAATGCTATTGATGAGATATTAGGTGTTGCAGATTCTTTCAAACCTACAATCATTGTAATGGGAGCAAAAGGAAGAACCGGCGCTTTAAAAGCTCTTCTTGGCGGAGTAGCCGAGGCCGTTGTTCATAGGGCTGATGCTCATGTGCTGGTGGTTCGTTGACATGGCAGGTCATGTCTTACTCTTTTGAATGATCAAAAGTGGTTTTTCATATATGAAATGCGGGACAGCCGGATATGATAGCAGGAATATTGAATTTATAGCAGGACTTGATACCCTTCTGGCTGACGGGGATCTGATTGCCCTCTTTCCTCCGGCGGCAGGTGGGTAGAAAGCACATCCAATATGCACATTCAGGAGACGAGATGACAAACGATAATTTTCGGGACTACCGGAAACCGATTAAGATTGCACTTTTCATCACATTTTTTTTCTTTCTCGTAGAGGTTGCCGGAGGGCTGCTCTCCGGGTCGCTCGCACTCATCAGTGATGCGGGACACATGTTCAGTGATCTCTTCTCGCTCCTTCTCTCTCTTGGGGCAATGACCCTTGCTCTCCAGCTTCCCACAAAGCAGCGAACTTATGGTTACCACCGGGTGGAAATTCTCGCAGCGTTCATCAACTCCATCCTTTTGCTCCTTGTAAGCACCTTCATACTCTGGGAAGCATACCAGCGGCTTCTCAACCCCACCCCGGTACAGGGCGGGCTGATGTTAATCGTGGCCTGCATCGGTCTTGCAGTGAACCTGGGAGTTATGTTTCTCCTCCACGGGAGCCATAACCTGAATGTCCGGAGTGCATTCCTGCATGTGATGGGAGATACAATCTCGTCGGTTGCGGTGATTGCTTCTGCCGTGTGGATTTCTTTCACCGGGCAGGTAATCGCTGATCCCATTCTCTCCGGCTTCATAGCAGTTCTGATTGTGATCTCAGCTGTCAGAATACTACGTGAAACACTCATAATATTTCTTCAGTTCACGCCACAATCGGTGGATTTCGATATGGTTGTTGCTGATATGACTTCAGTGAAAGGAGTGGAAGGGGTACATCATGTCCATCTCTGGAGTCTCTGTTCCGATATCAACGTAATCGATGCGCATGTGTACTCCTCCGTGCGGGATTTTGAAAAAACTGAACAGATGAAACAGGAGATCAAGACCCGGCTAAAAAATTACAAAATTCTCCACTCCACGCTGGAGTTTGAATACAAAGAATGCAAAGACTGTGCTCTTGTGGAACGCTTCCAGATGCTCCCAGATCAATTATCCGGGGAAACGAAAGAGAGATGACAGGCGGCAGGTGTATGTTCTATGAGTAAATCCGGCATCAGTATAAATTGAAGTATCTTCATAATTAAATAAAACAGACCGGAAATTGCTGATGTCAGGGAAAAACAGAACCGAAAAAATATATGCGGAAATAAAAGGGCAATCAGGAAAATTACTTTGTGATTGCGATGGAATTAATGAGATTGATCAAATAACAGACAGTATTCCATCTGAAGATAATATTAAAAATATTTGCATAATCTATCGTGCACTTGCGGATGAAAAAAGAATCAAAATACTCTTGATGCTTGAGATAGAGCCGCTTTGCGTCTGCATAATAAAATCAATTCTTGAAATTTCCGATTCCCGCCTTTCATACCACCTGTCGATTCTAAAGAAGGCCGGGCTTATTTCCGGTGAGCAGAAAGGAACCTGGATAACATACAGCCTGACACAAAAAGGGAAAAAGTGGCTTTTATCCGGTAAAAACAACGTGCAATAAATTTTTTTAGTATTCATTTAAATCTCTGCTGAAGAGAAGTGAAAAATATTATATCTTATAAGGCATCATAGTTATTTTAAATTAATTTGAAATAAGGGGTGCGTAATTTGGAAATCCAAAATAAAAAAAGAGACCTTGGAATATTTGAGAAATATCTTACCGTATGGGTCGCTCTGTGTATAGCGGGCGGTATTCTTCTTGGAAGATTTTTCCCGCAGGCCGCGGTGACACTGGATAGTTATTCTGTCTATGAGGTCTCAATTCCAATTGCAATCGCTCTTTTTTTCATGATGTATCCAATAATGGTAAAGATAGACTTTGGAGAGGTTTTAAGAGCGGCACAGACGCCAAAGCCCGTTCTGCTGACGCTTATTATAAACTGGGCGATTAAGCCGTTTACAATGTTTCTGATTGCATACTTCTTCCTTGGATATGTCTTTGTCGACTTTATTCCCGGAACAGAAATTCTGGCAAACGGGACTGAGGTTGAACTCTGGAGAAGTTATGTATCAGGGTGTATCCTTCTTGGAATCGCTCCATGCACTGCAATGGTTCTCATGTGGAGTTACCTTGCACGCGGAAACGACGGCTTAACTCTGATTATGGTTGCAATAAACTCGCTTACAATGCTCATTTTGTATGCACCACTTGGAGGATTTCTGCTCGGGGTTAATTCAATGCCGATTCCGTGGCAGACTATTTTGCTCTCGGTTGCAGTATATGTCGGGCTTCCTCTTGTCCTTGGCTATCTGACAAGGAGATGGATAATCTCAAAGAAGGGCATGGCCTGGTTTGAGGAGAAATTCCTGCATATTTTAACTCCGGTGAGCATTATCGCACTTCTTGGAACACTTGTTTTACTCTTCAGTTTCAAGGGTGATGTAATAGTTCAAAATCCGCTAACAATACTCTGGATTGCAGTTCCGCTCTTCATTCAGACAATGCTGATATTCACTCTTGGCTACTTTGTCCTGGCACGACGCTTCAGACTGCCTTACCGTGATGCAGCACCTGTTGGGATGATTGGGGCATCGAATCATTTTGAGGTTGCCATTGCAACCGCTGCGATTCTCTTTGGGCTTTCATCCGGAGCTGCGCTTGCAACGGTTGTCGGTGTATTAATTGAAGTGCCGGTTATGCTGATGCTTGTTAAAATATGTCTTGGGACACAGAATCTGTTTGAGAAAAGTGCCATTGAAAATGAGGCTTAACTGACTGAAATTTAAATTTTTGTGAATCGAAAGGACGTGAATTATGAATGAAAAATTATTATTGCTGATTTTATCTGTATTCCTGACAGGAATTATTTTGTCAGCAGGATGTATAGGTGCATCATCAGACGGGAATGAAGATAAAATCTCACAATTTGAAGATAAATATGGTGCTCAAAAGGTAGAACTCTACCATTTCCATACGAATAACCAGTGCTACTCCTGTGTATTACTTGGAGAGCTTGCAAATGAGACCGTCCATACCTTTTATCAGGATTCTCTCGATTCAGGCAAACTTGTATTTGACCACATAAATATTGATGATGAAAATAACTCTCAGGTTGTCAATAAATACGAAGCGGCAGGTTCGTCTCTGATAATCGGTGTTTACGGCAAAAACGGTGAATTTTATAAGGAAAACCTTGCAGGTGCACTGTACCGGATAAATTCTCCAAATTCTTTTGCAGATTATATGAAGACCATTCTTGATCCTCTTTTGGGTGGCAGTATTTGACAGGCTTTCTTGAATCCATGGGAATGAGCAGCATCCCCGTAGTTGCAGCGTTTTTCATAGGACTGATGACAGCTTTTAGTCCATGTCCGCTTGCAACAAATATTGCCGCAATTGCATATATTTCCGGAAAGGGAGAAAATTATGTGAGGACTTTGTCAGCCGGAATTCTGTACGCAGGCGGGAGGGCTTTTGGATACATTCTTGTTGCAGCGGCTGTTTTGTGGCTCGGCCTTGGTGTTGCACCTGTCTCTGCATTTCTCAGGAATTACGGTGAGATGCTTCTCGGGCCGTTTTTGCTGATTATAGGAATTATTATCCTAAAGGAGATATCATTTGATTCTTTTAATTTTTTGAGGAGTGATTATTCCGGCAGGCTTAAAATGTGGCTTTTTAATCAGGGCCTTTTAGGCAGTTTCGGGCTGGGGTTTGTATTTGCTCTTGCATTCTGCCCTTTTAGTGCGGCACTTTTCTTTGGAATGCTTATTCCAATTGCGGTCAGTAACTCCGATCCTCTGATAATTCCGGCATCATTTGCTCTTGCAACGGCATTCCCGGTAATTCTTGTCTCTCTTCTTATTGGAGGAGGAATTACAGGCGCTGCCAGGTTTATGGGCAGAGTGAATAAAGCTGATTCGTATATCAGGACTGCTGCGGCTTATGTCTTCATTGCCGGTGGAATTTACTATATTGTAATCTGGATTAAAAGTATGATATTATGATGATCTGAAAGAAAATTTAAGTATTTCGATAATAAATTTGAAAATTTGATTATTCCCTCTGAGGGAAGTATGACGGAGATCTATTAAATGACTAAAAAGAAGGTTCTGTTTATATGCACTCATAACAGTGCAAGATCACAGATGGGAGAGGGCTATCTGAATGCCCGGTATGGAGATAAATATGAGGCGTTTTCTGCCGGAACCGAGGTTACGTCTGTTAATCCTTATGCCATCAAAGTTATGGGTGAGATTGGAGTTGATATCTCAGGCCACAGATCTAAAAAGATTGATGAATTCTTTGGAGTTGAGATGGATATTCTTGTAACTGTCTGTGACAGTGCAAAGGGAGCATGCCCGATGTTTCCCTGGGCGAAGGAAAAAATTCATGCAGGATTTATTGACCCGTCATCTGCTAAAGGCAGTGAGGAAGATATTTTGTCTCATTTCAGAAATATCAGAGATGAGATTACAGAGTTTATTGATGCAAAGTTTGGCCGGGATGATTGATGAGAAAAGATATGAAAAATTTAAGAATTTGGAAACTCTCAGGAGTTATTTTATGACCGGGAAAATTCTTATAACCTGCTCTGGTATTTCAAGCACGGGAAAACTTACTCTTCAGGCGGCAAACTCATTTATCTTAAGAAACCCGGGTATTTTTGAGAGGCATTTATCCGCATCTGCAATTGATGATAAAAAATCAGAGATGCTAAAGGACAATGCCTTTTTAGTTGTTCTGGATGGCTGTTCTGACTGCTGTTCGTGCAAAAAAATACAAAAAGCCGGTATTGAGCCGGATATTCATATAATTGCAACAGAACTTGGAATTGAAAAACGAGGAGCAGAAGACCCGTTCTTTTCAGAGATTGATGTAGTTAGCAGGGAACTGAAACGGCAGGTAAATGACCAGGATTGATTTTCAGAATTCGCATATATGGGATCAGTCAGCCGTTGAGGCAATTGCCAGAGTTATTGATAAATATCAGCGTGAAGGAAGTTCAGTATATGTAACCGGCCTTAATGTAGAGAGCCAGATGACGCTTGATAAGGGTTTTTCATAAATTGATGCAGTACATTTTTCTGTCGTTATAAAAAGAGATTTTTTTTAAGTTTTGTGACTTTTGATTTATAAGGGAAGAAACAAAAGAAAATTTTTTTTTGAACTTTACATCTTATTAAAGATGCCTCAATAATAATATCAAACATTGTCTCCAGTAATTAATTTAAACTTCAAGTCATAATTATAACTAACAAACTAATATTTGCTGAAGTAGTGTGTGGGAAAAATGATAGAAAAATTTTTGGAAATTGTTAATGAATCCGGAAATTTGAACTCTAAGTTATTTTCACTTAGCCGGATTAAAATTCTGTGGGCTTTATCAGAACTCGGCGAAGACGGAGCAACAGCAAGGCAGATTAAAAACGGCCTTAATATCGGAAGTGACGGCTCAACATATTCAAATTTAAATGCACTTTTAGAGATGGGTTACCTGCGGATGGAAAAGGTCAGATTTGAATCAAAGGAAAATCTCGAATTATATGTAATTACTCCCGCAGGACTTGAAGAATGGAATAAAATAAAAAACTGGTTTGATATGCTTGTGTGTGAGGGTGAATAAAATGGGAGACTGGAATAAAGCGATTGCAGTATTTGATGAGATGAAATTTCCCTTAGACTGTAATGAATTTGAGGACAAATTA
>NZ_JBSREC010000047.1:0-7553 GCF_055145805.1 Methanomicrobium sp.
GAGAAGGAATTGCATACAGGAGTGCTTCTGCAAACAACCACATGGATGAATACTGCCGCTTTGTATCGGAAGACACCATACTTCTTGCAGAAGTTACAGAAGAAGAGGCAAAAAAAGGACCTGTTGAGAAAGAGAACAGGATCAGAATGGAGGAGAATTATGAGATCCTCAAAAACGCAGTTGATCAAAATGGAAATCCGTTTAAGATCGTCCGTATGCCGATTCCCGATATGATCTACTTTAAAGCACAGCCTGACGAGGAGGCATACAACAGTATTGCACAATCCTATATCTCAAGGGATGGGACAACGTTTCCGGTTGGAGAACCGGTAAATATCGTACCTGCACAGAGCTACTGCAATTTCCTGATTACAAATGACCTTGTCCTGGGCCAGAAATACTACATGGAAGGAATGGGAATGCCTGAATCACTCAGGGAGAAGGATATAAAAGCAAAAGAAATTTTAGAATCACTGTTCCCTGACAGGAAAGTTGTTATGATAAACACAATCCCGATTAACTTCGGAGGCGGCGGAATCCACTGTTCAACACAGCAGGAGCCAAAAGCCTGAGAATAATCTCAAATATTTTTTACGGCAGAAATGCCACCATACAAATATATATGTCTAAAAGTTTACCATATCTGAAAGTCTTCTTTTTTTTGAAGCAGGATTAAAAAATATGATAAACAAAAAACTTCATGTGGCATTTTCCGAGTCTGCCGGAGGAACAATAAAATATGCACTCGGGGAACTGGAGAACTCGGATTTTACAGCCTTTCCGGATGATTTGGGAACAGGCCCGGTGAAAGACTGCAGTATTGAGAAGAGAACAGAGTATCTCTGCAGTCTTTATACTGAAGATGACAGGGCGGAATATGCATCAGCAATCAAGTCATGCTATGAAAAATTCAGAAAATACTCTTCAGCCAGTTATGAAAAGAAAATTCTGTGGCTTTCAAGGCGCTCTGTCAGTGAATACTGCGGATTTTTACAGTTCCTCTCGGAGCAAAACGATCTGTCACAAATTGAGGTTGTTGACATAACCGACGGAATAGAAGGTTACCAGTCAGATCAATACGGGGGCAGACCATACAGGGCAGTACCCATTGCAACAGGTGAAATGTCCCCTGAAATGGTATTAAAGGCAGTAAATATGTCACGACAGCTGACCGCTGATGAAACAGATTACTACCTGCCACTCCGGGAGAGACTGAGGGAGGAGAACTCAGACCTCAGGACAATTATCAAAGGGCAGCTATATTCAGCAGAAGAATATATATATGATGATCTGATAGAAGGCCTTGTAACAGATAAATGGAGATCTGCCGCAAGGGTTGTCGGCGAATCACTTGGCAGACTTTGTAATGAATATCATCTGTCCGGTGACAGCTTTATATGCACAAGACTGCTTCACCTAATTGACTCAGGAAAAGTGCAGGCGAGAGGAGATATAAAATCCATGCGTTTTCTGGAAGTTAAAAGAGACATATAGCCGGGCTGAAAATATCAAACTTTTTTACTGCTTTTTTTAGGGATTTTAAAATAGTGCACTTCACGGGAAATATTTTCAGTTAAGGTCCGGAAAAAAAGGAGTTGTATTTAGTATTCAGTTTTTATGCAACGTGGATATACTCTGCAACAAGATCTGCAATAGCCTGATCATCACCATAGAGTTTCTCGCTTAAGCCCTTGTCATCGAATGCCTTGAGCTTTCCGATAGTTGCGTCAATCATACCTGCAGGGAAGATGTCATTCTTCTCAAAGAATTCACGCTTTTCATCCAGAACTTCAGCTGATTCATAGCATGAAGCAGGAAGCTGTTTGAGCTCTGCAAGGCGATCTTTGTACTCAGGACTGAAGATATTCCCGCTGACATAGAGTTCTTCTGCCCTCTTAAGTCCGTCTTCCATGTTGATTCCATGGAGTGACGCTGTAATAAGACCTGCAACAAGGAGATAAGGATCAGCTGATCCGTCACCGACACGGTATTCAAAGGTCTGTTTTGATGGTCTGTCTGTTGAGATGGTCTTATCTCCCGGATTTGCATCTGTTGTCATAGTATTTGCACCGTTCCATCCGAGCGGTACACGAACAACAACCGAGCGGTTGCGGTCTCCCCAGCAGACGTTTGTAGGTGCTTCCTGGTGTGGAACAAGCCGTAGGTATGATGTCGGCACTGTGTTTCCAAATGCTGTAATGGCATCCCCGAGATCAAGGACACCGGCAATCATCTTACGTGCCATCGGGCTTAAAACACTGTTTTCAACAAGCAGATTTTTACCGTCCTTTTCAGCCAGCATGTGGAAGTGCAGACCTGAACCTGCCTTTCCGACTGTGATCTTCGGAGCAAAACTGATCTCAACACCGTAGCGGTATCCGAGCATTCTGACAATCCACTTTGCGATTACCAGTGATTCGACAGCTTCTTCCACCGGCATAGGGAGGAATTCTATCTCGTGCTGTTCGTTGTAGGCCTCATCCTTTGTAAAGCAGCCTACCTCGGAGTGGCCGTACTTGATCTTGCCGCCCGCCTTTGCAATAAGATCCATTGCTTCGAGACGGAGTTCTTCGTATTTTACAAAAGGTTCAGCTGAGTGGTATCCCTTCTGATCAACAGCAGGGAATGTATCTTCTGCATCGCCGATTACATAGTATTCAAGCTCTGCGAGTGCCTTAAAAGTTGCTCCTGTCTGTTTTGTAAATTCGGCATTTGCCTTTTTAAGAACATATTCAGGTGAACTTCCCAGTGGCTTTCCTTCGTTGTCATAGTATGAACAAAGAATTTCAAGAGTTGGAATTTCTGAAAACGGATTTAAAAACGCTGTTCTGTAACGTGGAATAACATACAGATCACTGCTTCCGGCTTCTATGAATGAGAAGATGTTACTTCCGTCAACCCTCTCTCCGTCGGTGAGAAGAGTGTCCAAGTATTCTTTTGAGGAGATGATAAAGTTCAGTGTCTTGAGTTTGCCATCATCAGCCACATATCGGAAATTGACCATCCGGATGTCGTTCTCTTCACAAAAACGGATAATATCCTCTTTAGTAAATTCTGAAGGCATTTTTTTGAGGAATTTAACCAGATTATTTGGATTCATTAAAATATCGGAGCCTGTCATTTTATCAGTAAATTATTTGATCATTCCAGAGATAATCATGTCTATTTACAAAACAAAACCCATAGAAGCCTTTTTACTTAGAGAGATAGATGGAAATTACCTTCCATCTAAATCACCAATACACACATATATTAAATCCAGAATATGCCGCCAAAATGGCTGTACCACCTGAAGTTCATAAGGGTTGTATCTGAGCCGGATGAAAATGAGTACTGATTGTAAATGACGGGGAGATCCACCATCATCACAGGCATGACTGAATATTTAAATTGCTTAATCCCAAATACTCTGCAATACAAAAAAACCTGCGATTATTATCAGTTTCAAATTTTCAGGTTTTTATTAGATCAGACAAAAGGAAATTATGATGCAGAAAAAATCATCTATAAGAGGAGTTATGGCAGTCACCCTTGCACTTTTTGTGATTGCAATAATAATGTCTGCTCTTCCGGCGACTGAAACAGGCGATGATTCCGGTTTAGAGTATTCAGGCACAATTAGGATTTTAACGACACCTGATATTCACAGCCACTTATTTTCGATGAGTGACAACGACACAGGTTCAAGAATCGGAAGAATATGTGCTCTTGCCGACACTCTCGGGGAAGAGAACGAAGAGACACTTTATCTTTTTGCAGGCGATCTCGGAGAGGGCAGTTTTTATCATACATATGCCGGAGTCCCGGAGGCGAAATCCTATTCGATGGCAGGATTTGATGTGGCCGTTTTAGGTAATCACGCCTTTGATTTTTCAACAGATGTCTTAAAACAATGGACTACAAACGCCTCATATCCGGTAATCTGCGCAAATATGAAATTTTCAGACCCTGTTTTAGATAAGACAATAACGGATTACACAATCCTCGATGTCGGAGACGCAAAGATTGGCGTTTTCGGGATTATAACACCGGATCTTAAAAAGATTGTAAACCTCCCTGAAGGCGTATATCTCAATGAAAACACAACAGAATCCGGCAATCTGGCAGTAAATTCACTAAAGGATAAGGGTGTTGATATCATAATTGCACTCACTCATCAGAACAGGGAGGAGGATACAGAATTTGCAGAGTCTGTTCCCGGAATTGATCTGATTATCGGCGGACACGACCATCTTGTATGGAATGAGACTGTTACAGGCGCCGGCGGTGAGAGGACACTGATTATTCATGCCGGAAAGTACGGTGAGGAGACGGATTCGGTTGATATTTCATTTGAGGACGGGACCTTAACGGATTCATCAGTCATGAGATATGAGATAACAGAGGATATGCCGGATGACCCTGCGATAACGTCATATATAATGCCTTTTTATGAAGATTACACCGAAAGTCTCTCAGGACCCATAGGGTATACAACAGTCCCGCTTGAGGTATCATTTGAGGCTATAAGGACAAAGGAGACAAATACGGGCGATCTGATTACCGATACAATCAGCGGGAATGTCCCGGGCGTTGATATTGCATTTATTAATTCAGGCTCAATCAGAGGAGATGCAGTAATTCCGGCGGGGGAGATATCATATCTTACGTTAAATACAATTCTTCCGTTTGAAAATATCATTGTGACAATTCAGATGACAGGCAGTGAGATAAAGGATACACTTGAGCGGTCTGCATCCGCAATTGTTGTGTTAGGTGACAGCTGCAAAAGCGAAAAAAGGGTTGATTCAGGCGGATTTTTGCAGGTTTCAGGAGTCAGGTTTACAATCAATACGAAGGGCGATGTATTCTGCTGTGACTATGACACAGACACAGTGATCTCAAAAGGAGACAGGATTGAAAATCTCTCGGTTGTGACAGATTCCGGAATAGTTCCCATCGACCTGAAAGAGACATACACTGTCGCCGTTAATGACTACATGTCCGGCGGGGGCGACGGTTATTCAAATCTTGCCGCGATCTCGGATGATAAAAAATACAACACCGAGATTAACCTGATAAATCTTCTTGCAGCCGCAATTGAGAAGGATTCTCCGATTACGCCTGTTACTGACGGGAGGATTGTGGTTGTCTGATTTTTACCGGGGATTAATATCCCCTGTAAATTTTACTGCGATGCCCTGCCTCAATCACATGAATCACCATAACTTTGTCCTCAATGTTCAGAATGACCCTGTAACTTCCCACACGAAGTGAATAAAAAGGGGGATTTTTATTGCCTTTTAATTTTTTAACATGATTTTTAGGATTATCTTCAAAGGACAGAGATTTTAATTCAAGACAGATCTCTTTTGCGACATTTTTTGGAAGCTGTGCGAGGTTTTTCTTTGCATGGTTTGTGACAAGAACTCTATAAACCATATCAGTTAAGTCCAAGTTCTTCTGCGACCTCTTCAAGTGAATAAACCCTCCCGGCCTTAATATCAGCCAGGGATTCTTCTATTCCTCTGATTGTCGCATCGCTCAAAGGCTCATCATCCACTGCGGTCTCCACAAGGCGCCTGATTACATCCTCATACGACTCCTTAGGATGCACCTTTAAATCTGTAAGTTTATCCCTCATATCCATACTGACCCGGATTGATGTAACGCCAGACATATCAGAATATATTCGCACATACACACATATAACTAACTGTCATATATAAAAAAAAATGCACTTTTCAATATAATCTATAACAGCTATCCGGCCGGTTGAGAAATCACAGGACAATCTCCTGTTAAACCATAGAAAATATAGTGATTTAAAAAATAATCTAAACTCTTGAAATCCACCCTGTTCCCCTGCATTCAGGACAGATCCCGGAGCCCGTAATATCACTTCTTCTCCCGGTTCCGTTGCAGTACATACAGCTTAAATAAGGCTTTTTCACCTTAACCCCTCCGCTACCCTTACAGACAGGACACTTCTCTGCAACCAGATCATTTCCCGGAGATATTCCTGTCCCGTGGCAGTAATTGCATATTAATATCTGGTATGGTGCCCGAGGTTCTGCAGGTCTGTCACCATCACCGCTAAAACCCTGCCCGCAGTCACGTCTTAGAGATTTCCCGCATGCAGGACAGACACTATCAGCTTCGGCAATCACTCTTCCACATTCTGAACAATATATCATAACTGATCAATTTTATTTGAGGAATCAATAGATAATAACCTTTTTCATTTTACATCAAGCAAATGTTAACTATAAATTGAGCACATGTGAAGGCTGCCACTACCACTTCGCTACATTAATTTCCAAAGAGTCCCTTAAATAGAATAAATGGCTCTAAAGACCCTGGTAATCACTCCTGCCGGAGAGGAAAAGATCTGGGATATGGATACAAATCTGGACAGGAAACGTCACATAAGAGCAGAGTATGCATTTACAGGCAGATTTGCAGAAAGGTGCAGGGAATATTCTGAAAAGTTCTACCCCGAAGACAGGGTGATACTCTCCCCCAAATACGGATTCATCCTCCCGCATGAGGAGATATTGCACTATAACGAGAACACCTTCGCCGAATCAGGGATAGAATACGATACAATAGAGATAAACGCCGAATCCGACGGTCTGTTGAACTATGAAAGAGTTGTGTTTCTCGGAAGCCGCAAAATGCACGGCGAATACACGGATATCGTATCAAAAGTGTTTGCTGACAAATGGGTGGAATACCCTCTTCTGGATTCCAAAAACACAGAGGAGATGCTTGGCCGCTTAATAGATGCAATAACAAGAGACTCACCCCTTCGTTTTAACAGGATAAAACTTGAATACATTGAGATAAACGGTCTTTTCGGGAAATTCGACCATAAAATACCAATAGAAAACAAAGAGAGTATATCAATAATAACTGCCCCGAACGGCTATGGAAAAACAACAATCCTGAGACTTCTAAGGGCAGTGTTCGTCGGAAACCTCCGCGAAATAAAAGACATCTCATTTCAGACCCTAAAACTCGGATTTAAAATCGAAGAAGGCTGTGAGGAAGAACCGCTAAAAAAGAGGACTCTTACAATTGAAAAGAGCCTCGGGAAGATGCAGGGCAAAAAGCTCCCCCTTGGTGATATGTGGTCACTGCACTTTAAAACAGAAACCCCTGAGGGAAATACCCTCGAATATACCGTTAATCCCGATAACTTCAATGAGGACGAAACCTCATGGGAATTAAGCAGGATAATCCCCCCTGTTCCTGTAAAGTTCATATCGGCACAGAGACTCTGGCAGAATGCGGAGTCAGGAACAGACAGGAAAGGTGATCTTCTGACAGGCCATGCCGGCGGCGTCAAACAGAGCTACGAGCTTACAATCCTCAACTACTCAGATGACATCAAACGGCGTATTCAGGCGATGTTAAACGACTACGCCGCAAGCACCCAGCAGCTTGACGCAACTTATCCGCAGAGATATATAAATCTCTGCTACGAGATGGAAAAGGGAATCCTTCCCACAGCAGAGTCCATTACAGAAAAACTTGCAAATATCCGCCTTGAACAGAAAAAACTTAAAAAT
>NZ_JBSREC010000048.1:0-13365 GCF_055145805.1 Methanomicrobium sp.
TTTTATTGTTACTGTTAAGTATATTTTTTCTTCTGATGTCAGATATTTTACTGTGATATGTGAGTTCTTCGGGAATTTGAACGAAGTGAAAATGAAAAAATGCGGGAGCATTTTCGTGTCCGTCTAAACTTAAGTTTGGATTTTTTAATTGGTTTTTTTTGGAATTTTTTTATTTAGTTGAATTTGGAAAAAAAGGTTTAGAATAATTTTGCGACCTTTATATATTTTTCAATTCCTTTAAGGACGAGATGATAGTTTATAGTCTCTTTTACATGTAGATTATATGAGTCCCATTTGCCGGTTTTGACTTTTATTTTTTTATTGAATTTCTCAATTTCATATTTTATTTTCTGGTCATCGGTTTCTATGTAAAGATTTATATCCCCGTTTTTGAGAGGTTTGTCGTAAGGGTTGATTCCGTAAAGGATCGCCATTCCAATATTGGGATTTTCTGATATTATAGATATGAGTTTTCTTAAATTAGGGTAATATTTGACAGCTCTTGAAAGAGCGTAATATTCGCTCATTATTACAAGACATTTTGCTTCCACAGTATTTTTCAGGTGATATTTTTTGTTTTTTCCTTCGATAACATAGTCAATCACATTGTCTTTTTCAAGAATAGTAAGTTTTCTGCTTACTGTTGTAGGGGATGTTTCCAGCTCGGCTGCCATTGCTCTTGGATGTATTGATCTTTTTTCCAGGAGAATAATAAGATCATAGATAATATTTCGTTCCACATGATTCAAATGTGAAATATTAAATTAACATATTTGGTTTGTTTTTTTTTAGCATCGTTTATTTCTGATATAGCTCTGTTTTGAAATATTATTCATTTTAAAAAGGTATTATGAAATAAAAAAGAATTGAGGTTATTTTATTAATGACTATTGATCAGATTTCTGTTCTGAATACAGATGAATTTTAAATGATTAAAATCAGATAAATGGACTGTTTCAAATGAATTTCGATGCAGAAAAAAAATACAGTCACAGTTTTGCAAGTGATAATAATTCAGGTGTTCATCCGGAGATAATGCAGGCGTTATCTGATGCCAATTCATCCTATGTGATTGGATATGGTGATGACCCTTTTACTCTGGAGGCAAAACAAATATTTTTGAAGCATTTCGGTGAGAATTCATGGGTATATTTTCTGATAAACGGAACGGGGGCAAATGTCTGTGCCTTATCAGCTATAACAAAATCCTATAATTCAATAATCTGTGCAGATACTGCTCATATCAATATTGATGAATGCAATGCTTTCGGAAAATTTTCCGGATGCAGGATAACAGACATTCCGGCTGAAGATGGAAAAATAACTGTTGATATGATTAAATCCTGTATAAAGGGAAGGGGTGATGTGCACAATTCACAGCCTGCTGTTATCAGCATAACACAGCCTACTGAGCTTGGTACACTTTATTCTGCAGATGAAATCCGGCAGATATGTGAGTTTGCCCATGATAACAAAATGTTTGTGCATATGGACGGAGCAAGGATTTCAAATGCGGCAGTAGCTCTTGATCTTTCGTTTAGGGAATTTACGCGGGATTTAGGTGTTGATGTCATTTCATTTGGAGGGACAAAAAACGGGATGATGTTTGGAGAGGCTGTGGTATTTTTCAGAAATGATATTGCAGAGGATTTTGAGTACTTCCGAAAGCAGTCCACACAACTCATCTCAAAAATGAGATATATTTCTGCGCAGTTTACAGCGTTTTTAAAGGCAGATCTCTGGAAGAAAAATGCTGTAAATGCAAATAATATGGCAGCAATTCTTGCAGATGAGATATCAAAAATAAATGGCATTTCCCTCGCTTATCCGGCCAGTACAAATGGCGTCTTTGCATATGTTCCAAAGGATATAATTCCAAAAATCCTTGCAGAATTTCCTTTTTATATTGTGGATGATGAACGTGGTATTGTCAGGTGGATGTGTTCTTTTGATACAAAAGAAGAGGATGTAAAAAAACTGGTGTCCTGTCTGAAAAGGCATATGAAGGAAAGGACAGTCCTCTGAAAAAGTATATCAGCAATACAGTATCTTTATTCTTCAGTGATGTACGGAATACACAGCTATCCTTTTCATCTGGAAAGAAACGGCGTAATAATAGACATATCGGAAAATAACGGAATCTTTTCATACAAACGTGAATGCTGCAATGAAAAATATGAGGCTTTAATATCAGATCCTAACGGCAAAATACATATAAATCCTGTAGAACCTGTAAATCTTCCCAAGTCCATAACCAAATATCTGGAGATTGAATTTGACAGAATTCTGATTCCGCCTGAATCAAAATATCTGTATTACATAACATTTCCTGTAGAGATTGGCGTATTTCTGGAATCCGGCAAAAGTATGGAAGTTGTTGATATTTTTTCAAAGGTATCTGCAAGGCATTCCCTGTACGGAAGTCCGACCGGGGGGGTGATTGTAAGGTATCATAAAAGTCGTATATTCAGGGAGATTCCAAATATTGACAACATGAAAGAAGGGGTCATGTCACTGACGGTTATCAATCCTGAAAGTGATATTGCGTCGGTTTCAAAGTCTGTATTTGACAGTTACGGGATGAAAATTTATTATGACGAAGAGCAGGTTTCAATGGTTGCCCAGATGAAGATTTATCCTAAAAAAACAGCTGAGACTGAGTTTTTAAATGTCCCTCTTGTTGTTGGCATGGAAAAGTCCACTGAACTTTACTTTGCACGCAGGATACCTGCAATAAAAAGATATTACTTAATGGAGTTTGGATATGATTGATTTTATCTCCGTTGTACTATATCAGCCTCTGACTACCAGCGGAGTGACAACTGCTGATATTATAATGTTTTTGGTGATAATTCTAATTTCCATAATTATTGCAAAGATTGTATCTTTAAGACTAAAACGGCGGATTTCAGATAAAATTCCAACAAGCGACAGGGAATTAATAGGGAAAATTGTTTCATTGCTGATTATAATTTTCGGGTTTTTAATCGCACTTCCATATATAAAAGTAGTTGATCTTTCCGGTCTTTTTGTTGCGGGAGGGGTTTTTGCAATTGTAATCGGTATTGCAGGCCAGAGTTTCTTCTCAAACGTAATTTCCGGGATGATTCTCTTTTTTGAAAGACCGATTAAAATCGGGGATAATGTCGGTATTGGTGACACTATGGGAACAGTTGAGGACATTCAGATTTTATCAACAGTCATTAAAACTTATGACGGGGTTTACACAAGGATTCCAAATCAGACGATGTTTATCTCTGATATCAAAAATTATGTTGCGCATGTTGCCCGAAGATTTGAGTATATTGTCGGAATCCGGTATGAGGATGATGCCGATTTAGCAATAAAAATAATAAAGAAAGTTATACAAACGCATCCTTTCGCCTTAAAAAGCCCGGAACCGTCTGTTTATGTAGATCAGCTTGGAGATAACGGTGTAAATATCTGCGTGAGAATCTGGGCCCCGTCTTCAGTGTGGTGGGATGTGAGAACAGAGCTTTTATGGAAGATTAAAGTTGCAATTGAGGCAGAAGGAATTCAGGTTCCGTTCCCGCAGAGGACTGTGTGGTTACCGGACGAGGTAAAAAGTGAGGTTTCACTAAATAAAATACCTGAATCTGATAATGATGTCAGGGAAAACCTGAATTAATATTTTTCAGACTTTTTTTATCTGTGATATTTCCGGGTGCCGGAATTTTCATGTTTTTTCATGAAAGACAATGCCCAGTATGAACAGGATTATTACTATTACAAGACCAATTGCCATAATTCTCATATCAAGCTTTGATAAGAAGAAAAGGCATGTAACAAGTCCCGCTATTGGGATCAAGGGGACATTTCTGACAGAACCAGGGACTTTAAAAGGACGCTTGAAATCGGGAATCTGAAACCTGAGTGCAATAACAGCGGCATTTATCACAGCAAATGTTACAAAAAGAGTAAAGTTTGTAATATATGCAATATCGCTGATGTCTCCGAATCCAAGAAATAATATTGAGATTAAGCAGGATAAGGCAATTGCAACGACCGGTGTTTTTCTTTTTGCACTGATTTTGCCAATGCTCTTTGGCAGTCTGTTTTTCTTTGCCATCCCGTACATGATTCTTGAGCCTGAAAGAAGCATCAGAAGGACGGTGTTTGCGGTTGCAAAGAGTGCTATTACTGTGAAAACAGAGTATCCGCCCGGAAATGCGAATCCTGCAATCTTTGCAAACGGATTGGGTGAACCTGCGATCTCCTCCCATCCTGCTATACTTACAATTGATATGGATACTGCAATATAGAGAATGATTGTGACAATTACTGCCAGAATCAGACCTTTAGGGATATTTTTTTCCGGCTCAACTGTCTCTTCTGATAATTTGACTATCTCTTCAAAGCCCTGGTATGCAAAGAAGAGGAGAGCTGATGCCTGAAAAACCCCTGCAAATCCAAGCGGCATTGCAAGATAATCAACACTCCCGATATATGGAAGACCAATTAACACAATTCCCACAAGACCTCCTGCCTCAATTATGGTGCAGATTATTGCCACCTTTGTTGACTGCTTAATTCCGATTACAAGTATCAGGGAGAGTGTAACCAGAAGAATAAGGGCGGCAAAAAGAACAGGGATCTCAAAAAAACCGTTTAAGTATCCTGCAAATCCAAGGGCTACTGTTGATGCGCCGAGAATGCCTGAGAGTATCACAAGCATTCCTATGACAAATGCAATTTTAGGGCCGAATGAATTTTTTGTATATTCATATTCTGCTCCTGCGGATGGAAACATTGATGAAAGTTCCATGTAGGAAAGACCTGTAAATGCAGCTATTAATGATGAAAGTGTAAATGAAAGCCAGAGGGCATTTCCTGACATTGCTGCCGCCTCTCCTATGAGGGCATATATTCCTGCTCCTAAAATCACACCGATTCCGGAAAGGGTAACTTCGGGAAGTGTAAGTGTTCTAAGTAGCTGCGGGCTTTCATCATGTTTCATAGTCTGCCTTTTTTCTAATGCGATGTTTTATCGGATAAAATGGTCTGAATAATTTTTACTTTCGCACTCCATGCCGAGTATTTATATGAATAAATGTACTCATAGAAAGTTATGAAAAATATTGAAATGACAACCGAAGGCAGTATTCTTACAATAAAGGTGGATCTTTCAAAGGATTTTGGAGAATCAAAATCCGGAAAGTCGATAACGGTTGCGTCAACCGAGGGAAACATATCCATTCCGGGAGATGAGGAGATAAAGATCGGGCTTAATATCTACAGGAAGAAGTAAAACAGCAACTCCCTGGTTTTCTTTTCTTTTTGATTGTTGAGGGTAGTGGGTTTTTAAAAATCATCCGTTTTATCTGCATATATCTTATCCAATACGTTTTTTTGCCGGGCAAAATTTTAACGGATAAATATAAAGTCTTAAAGTGCGCTATAAAGCTTTTATCCTATGATATCCCTGCTTCTTGTTGATGACGAACCGGCAATTCTGGATATAACCGGTATATTCCTTGAAAGATCCGGAGAGATAGAGGTTAAATCAGCAATTTCCGGTGAAGAGGCACTTAATATGATTACTTCCGTGGAGTTTGATGCAGTTGTCTCTGATTATGAGATGCCGGGTATGAACGGAATAGAACTCCTAAAAGAGATACGCAGCCACGGGGACAGGATTCCGTTCATAATTTTCACTGGAAAAGGCAGGGAAGATGTTGTAATCGAAGCGCTAAATGAAGGTGCTGACTACTATATACAAAAAGGCGGAGATCCCAAATCACAGTTTGCAGAGCTTTTAAACTCCATAAAAAAAGCAGTTATGTTAAAAAGCTCGGAAAGAAAGATTGAGGAGTCAAACAGACGTCTTTCCGAAATAATTGAATTTTTGCCTGAAGCGACATTTGCCATTGACAATCAGGGAGTTGTGATTGAGTGGAATCTGGCTATTGAGAAGATGACCTGGGTTAAAAGGGAGGATATTGTCGGTAAAGACAATTATGCATACTCTGTTCCTTTTATGGGCAAACCAAAGCCGGTTTTGATAAATCACATAATAAATCCGGGGGCTGTTAAGGCAAATGACAGATACAGAATAATTCAGGAAGGCGACAAGCTAAAATCCGAGATTTATGCTCCTTCACTTTATGGTGGAAAAGGTGCATATCTCTGGATAAAGGCGTCCCCCTTATACGGGACGGACGGTAAAATCACCGGTGCAATTGAGTCTATCAGGGATATTTCCCGGATGAAAAAGGCAGAATCTGCACTTTTGGAGAAGGAACGTATGCTTGAGGGAATGATGGACAATCTTCCCGGTTTTGCATACCGCTGTTTAAACGTTCCCGACTGGACTATGCTGTTTGTCAGTGCAGGATGTGAGGGTTTAACAGGCTATACACCTGAGGCTTTAATAAATAATTCAGAACTTTCTTATAACTCAATAATCCATCCGGATGACAAAAAGAAGGTGTGGGATACGGTTCAGGAAAGTCTGGGCAGGCACAGGCAGTTTCAGCTTTTATACCGGATTATCACTAAAAGCGGTGAGGAAAAATGGGTTTGGGAGCAGGGCAGGTGCATATTTGAAGATGATGAAGCTGTGGCAATTGAGGGGCTGATACTTGATGTGGCGGAGAGATATTTTCCGCCTGAATGACCTGCTATTCTAATCAGGAGATTTTTTCTGAAAATTTCATATTTATTTGTCGCAGGAAAATATCAAAAAATATAAAATTCTTTGTAATTATAAGCTAATTGTAGAAAACAGATATTTTGGAGGGATAATTATTATATTATACATAAGTCCGCTTCTTTTACTTGCAGCATCTGCAATTTTTGCCTGCTGTAATACACTGGCATCAATAAAAAAAGACGGGGATTTAAATAAGCCTGAAGATTTACGCGGGCAAAAACTGGGTTTCCCTGTTAATTTGCCGCCTTTTGATCCTGATAAAGATATACCAAAAGCTCCGGATTATGAAAGTCCCGAGAGCTGGCTTTCCATGCCTGCACATTTTTGCAGTGACAGACAGCCTGTTGATGTTTTCTGGGTTTATCCTACCATTCTGTCGGATGATTCAACTTATCTTATGGATATTAAGGATCCGGAACTCAGAAAAAAAGCAGAGTGGACTATTGTTGAACAGGCAAGCATTTTCGACGGACAGGCAAATATCTATGCACCTTATTACAGGCAGAACAATGTCAAAATCAATCCCCTGATGCTGACAGCTGCCAGACCAATATTTGATCTGGGCCAGAATGATCTTATCAGGGCATTTGACTATTTTCTGAAAAATTTCAATAAGGGAGAGCGGCCGATAATTCTTGCCGCACACAGTCAGGGGTCTGTGAGGGTGGTTGAGCTTTCAAAGGCAGGAGAGCTTCTGACCGGGGATCTGGAATCATTAAAAAGACTTATTTGTGCATATACGATAGGATATTCAATAACGCCGTCTGATTTAAAGATAAATCCGCTTATGCGAATAAGTGAAAATGCAGCTGACACGGGTTGTTTTATTGCTTACAATACGATTTCAGATGAGAAGGATAAGGAAAAAGAGGGTCCGACCATTATTCCGGGAACTTTTGTAGTTAATCCTCTTAACTGGAAGACGGACAATGAATTTGCACCGGCGTCTCTGAATGCCGGAGCGGCGTTTTTCAAGCATGAACGTCCGGAAAAACCTGACAGGCATCCTAATTTTGCGGCGGCTCAGGTTGTCGGAAATGCACTTGTAATTACTGAGATATCAAATCCTGAGGAACTTCCCGCAACAAGTGTAACATTCCCTAAGGGGATTTATCATATGTATGACTATGCGATATTTTATGAAAATCTGAAGGAGAATGTCGGGGAGAGGATAGAAGCGTATATGAAGAAAAGCGGATTTTAGATAAGATGAATTTTCTCTTTTTTTAATCTTGTTTATATTTCTGATTTTTTAATACATCCCGAATCAAAGGATTATTTATTCCGCCTAACATTTTGGTTATTGAATGAACGTATGGCTCCTGTCTTGTAAGACTTGGTGAGACAAAGGGATCAAGTCTCTCTTCTTTTCTGCCCATCCTGGCATGTCCGGTTGATATATAGTGCAAATAATCCTCTTTTGACAGATTCCATTTGACGTTGATTTTAAGGTGAACTATACTCCAGTTTTTCGGGTTTGGGTACATGACAGCACGTGTTTCAGGCAGGATTACAGGGCCGCCGTTCTCTGAGTTGGATAGATCAACAACCGCCTGCCACAGTTTGTTGCAGGCCAAATCAGCTTCCTGACAGTTTCTGCAATACCTGTTTGTCGGAGGATAACAGTCTCCTTTATAGTGCTGACAGAATTTTTGATCCATGTTTTTTTCTTTGTCTCTTGACTGATTAATATCTGCTATAATTATTCTGAAAAAATTATCCTTCTTATTCAGGTGGTCTGGCACAAATCCTTGATTTTCAAAGATCTCCACATTTGAGATTTAAATTGTCGTTATCCTGCCCCCTGGGCATACCCGAAGCGGTATGCCTGAAGGGGCTGTCTTTCTGTAAATATCTAAGGATTGTGTAAATTCTGTTTGAAGAGCAATATGAAGTTCCCAAAAACCTTCATGAGACATTAGAGCTCTTTTTTGAAACTGCATCTCCGCAGGAGATACAGTCACGGTTTCACGGGGAGATCTACATCACACGGATGGATGTGGCTTTTGGTTAAACTTCATCAGCATTTTTAATTTCCGGGTTTTTAAGGTTATAATAAATTTAAAAATTCATCTCTTGTAAGTCCTGCCTGCCTGATGATGCTATTAATTGTTCCTTTTGAAATTTCTTTGTGGTTTGGAATAGTAAGCCTTCGATAGGGTTCTTTGTCCTGCCTCAGGATAATATGGCTGCCGGTCTGATGGTCGATATTATAACCTATTTTATTAAGTGCCTTTATTACTTCAAGGTAAGATAATACAGGTAATTTTGGCATATATCAGGCAGTTATCTCTACAGTTTCTTCATATATTGACGGAGGGATTGGTTCATTATGCTTCTTTAAGCTTTCAAGGTACCCTTTTGCAGCGTCTTTTATATTTTCAAGTGCTTCGGTTCTGGTTTTTCCCTGAGATATGCAGCCCGGAAGGGACGGGCATTCGGCGACAAAGATTCCATCTTCGTCCATTTCTATGATAACTCTGAATTTCATATGTTCTTATCTCACCTGTTTTGAGTTTTCAACTTAATATGTGTTTAAGCTTTTTCCGGTAAGGTATTATTACGATTTCTGAAATAAAAAATATGTTATGCGGGCATTAAGGGTCTGTGTTATACATCTGACTGTTCTCATTATTTCATTCAGTTAGGAGCTGAAGGTGGAGAGGAATAAATTCTCTTTTTTTTAACGGCCGTTTTTCGGCGTATAAAACCCCGGCATGAAAAACCTGCACGACGGACCTGAGAACTTTTTGCAGCTACAAGGGCTGCACCTGCGATTCCGGGGATTACCGCTGCACTCAGTTATTGGATCGGGAAGTGTGATAGTCATGGGAAAATATGGTTGGGGTTTTTTGGTTTTTAGGAGGGAGGCGTGAGGTATGAAAGTAGGACAATAGTAAATGAGGAGGACTATTTTTTATAAATTCAATACTATTAGTTTTATGAGGGCCTGCTTCTGATGAAAGGAGATAAAATAAACGATAAATATGCTGTGACCGGTAGTGAAGGAAAACTATCTGTCTTTTACATAGATGACGATCCTTTATTTCTAAAAACAGGGAAAACATTTCTTGAACATAGCGGGGATTTCGCGGTTACAATCTGTGGAAATGCAGCGGATGCGGCAGAATTAATGTCAACAAAATCTTTTGACGCAATCATATCAGATTTCCGGTTAAAAGAATGTGATTGTCTACACTTACTCCGCAATTTCCGTGAAAAAGGGGACAATACACCATTTATCATCTTCACAGGAAAAGGTCACGAGGACGCCGTCATTGAGGCACTCAACAGTGGTGCTGATTTTTATCTTCAGAAGAAGGGCGATCCGAAAGCAGAGTTTGCTGAACTCTCCGGCAGAATAAAATTCGTGGTTTCAAAAAGCAGGAGTGAAACTTTGATCAAGTCCTTTTTTTATTCGCATTCTGATCTGATGTTTGTCAAGGATGAGAAACTGAGATATATTATCACAAATGATGCAGTCCAGAATTTTTTCGGGCGTTCTAAAAAGGAGATGCTCTATAAGACAGATTCTGACCTGATGAATCCGGATTCTGCCAGGAAATGCCTTGAATCGGATGAAAAAACCCTTCAAACAGGAAAAAAGGTAATATCTGAAGAGATTGTCGGCGACCGGATTTTTGAAACAATAAAATTTCCTCTTGAAATTGCCGATAAAAAAACAGGAGTGGGGGGAGTTATCAGGGATATTACTGACCGGATAAGGGCCGGAGAGAGTCTTAAAAAGATAGAGGATTTAAACCGTCATATTATCGACGCCATCCCGGACATTCTAATCCGCTGCAAAAGGGATGGAACAATAACTGATATCAGGGCACCGGATGAGAGGCTTCTGCTTGCGCCCAAATCAGAGAGCCTTGGCAGGGTTTTAACTGAGGTAATTCCGGGAGAACTCGGAGTCTTTTTGATGAAAAAAACACGGTCCGCACTGGATACAAAAGAAATGGAGAGGGTTGAATATGCCCTTACTCTTCCCAAAGGGCTCTCATATTATGAAGCACGCATAATACCGTACCTTGAGGATGAGGTAATAGCACTTATCCGGGACATAACTGATCGCAGAAAAGCCGAGGAAGAACTCAAAAGAAAGAATGAAGAGCTTGCAGCCGCAGAAGAGGAGCTCAGACAGCAGCTTGATGAAATCGTGCAAGGTCAGGAGATGCTTAAGGAAAATGAGGCTTATATCAGGACTGTGCTTGACAATATACCCGTTGGAATTGCTGTTAACTCAGTAAAACCGGAAGTGAACTTTGAATATTTCAACCAGAATTTTCTGAATTATTACCATATAACAGCAGAAGAGCTTGAGAAACCTGATTCATTCTGGGATATTGTCTATAAGGACCCGATTTTCAGGGAAGAGATCAAAAAAAGGGTTTTAAAAGACTGTGAAAGCGGAGATCCTGAAAAGATGCACTGGGAGGAGATTCCAATAACCCGTGCAGGAGAAGAGACCACTTTTATCAATGCGAGAAATATACCGCTCCCCAAAAAAGGCATGGTGATCTCAATGGTCTGGGATGTGACGGATCAGAAAAATACGCAGGATGAAATTAAACGTGAAAAGGAACTTTTCCTGCGGACATTTGAGTCAATTCAGGATGCTGCTTTCGTCGTTGATGGCTACCCCGGCTCTATTCAGGCAGTAAATGAGGCAGCCATATCATTATTCGGCTACAGCCGAAAGGAGATGACAGGACAGACGACAGATTTCCTGCATGTTGATAATGCGTCACTTAAGAGTTTTCACAGTCATGTCTCCCCTTATCTAAAAAAGCATGAGCCGGTCCCCCGGTTTGAATTTCTGATGAAGCGAAAAGACGGCACCATATTTCCAACCGAACATTCAGTAACTCCTTTATATGATTCGGCAGGAAATCTTACAGGACGGGTTTCAATAATACGTGACATAACTGAGAGAGTAGAGGCGGAGAATCGTGAAAAAGCAGCTTTGACTCAGATAGAGGAGAATTTAGAGCAGCTTGCAACCTTAAATGATCAGATCAGAAACCCGCTTGCTGTTATTGCCGGAATTGTGGATCTTAAATGCCCTGAATCATCTGAAAAAATATTTGAGCAGGTCAGAATAATTAATGATATAATCTCGATGCTTGATGCCGGATGGGTTCGGTCAAAAAAGGTCTGGGATTTTTTAAAGGGTAATTATGGGATTGGTATAGAGGATACAGAGAACAAAATGGAGGAGAGATAAAAATGAAAGATATTCTGCTGGTAGATGACACTGCCGATATCCTCTGTCTTTATAGGGAATTGTTAGAGAATAGGGGTTTTTCTGTAAGGCTGGCGGATAATGGTAGTGATGCCTTAAAAGTCCTTGCAGAGAAGACACCGGATCTTGTAATTCTTGATATAATGATGGAGCCAATGAGCGGATGGGAGGTCCTTAGTCTGATACGGAATAATATCCACACCAAAAATGTTCCTGTCATTGTCCTCACCGGAAAGATTCCTCTTCCACAGGAGATTATTGGTTATGAGGGGCTTTTGAACGGATTTGCTATGAAGCCTCTCCGTATGAAAGAATTTGAGGGACTTATCAGCGGATTTTTTGCTGAAGAGAATGATATTGCGAAAAAGTGTGAAAATGCCCGAAAGTCCGGTGCAGATGAGGCAGTTGTGAGTGAATATGCCCGGCTTTGTAATAATGTCCGGGTACTTCGTAAGATGCTTGACTGTCTTTACAAGGTGATGAAGACGGATTCATCGATAGAGGATAAAGGGGAACTCTCCGAAATAGTCAGGCTTTTGGATGCGAAAAGAGCACGTCTCTCTGAGCTTGAGATAATTCTAAACTGAATTTTTTTTATTCTGTAAAATAAGATAATCTGTACATTTAATGGAAAATAGGATTTTTTAGTTAATTGTTTTATTTAAATGTCTTTACAAAGCTAAAATTGTAATTCGCTGACAAATCAAAATCAAAACGTTTATTTGCTCCCTAACCTACCTCTGATTAGTCAGTTTCGCCTTATCACCCCCCCCAAATATGATAAGGACGGAGTGGCTATCTTATTTCCCCCCATTTTATTTAAAGAAAATTGTTATACTTGTTCAATATACTAAATCTGAAAGTAAGATAGGATACTTTCTAATAATTTTCAGGCATTATGTAAAAAAGAAACCGGTTTTTATTGTTTACTGATTTTTTAAAATAGATAAAAAACCGAACTTTTGTGAATTCAATAATAATATGCAATTATTATCTTCTGATCTCACCTCCAGACTCCCCCCCTAAACTTTAAATCCTCCAACAAAGACAGAATAATTGTGCGTTGGGAAATGCCGGGAAAAGTGACGACCGGGATTTTAAAATTCTTTTAGTGATGACCAGATCCCCGCGGATTTTCTAAACGACACACAAACGAACAGCTGGAAAAAATCATCAGAATTAGGTGAGACCATGCAGAAAAAACCGAGAAAAGTAACAAAGGAAGACATCGAAGCCTTTGAAAAGCAGTATCCCGCTTATGGAAAAATAGGCAAAGTAATGCTTGAAGCTGGCATCTGGTGTCTTGTAGAATCGAGAGAGGAAAAGACAGACGAAAAAGGCGGCAGCCAGACCCGAAATAATTATCACAGCACCCCAGGCCCGACCGCCAAAATAAATCTGTCTGTAAAAAAGATAAATCATCCCATCCCTGCCGGGGTGA
>NZ_JBSREC010000049.1:0-19414 GCF_055145805.1 Methanomicrobium sp.
CAAAAGGAATATCGGGGTGATAGATTCCCTCCCATCGTGTCACGGATGGTTCTAGATAGTGGTAATCAAGGCCAAGGATTTTTGATGCACAGAATGCAAGCATATTGCAGATATTTTCAAGACCGCCATAAAGAAAATAAGCGCTTACTGCTGATACAACAGATAAAGGAACTGTCGATGCCGACCAGAACATATCTGAAAAGCCATAGGATACAACCGGCATCTCCTTTGGAAATCCATCTATTATCTCATCCCAGTATGAGTCATGCGACGGGTGGATTAGAACAAAATCCGAGTCAGAAAATGAGTTTATACATTCGGATACTAAACTCTCATTCTCTTTTAAATCGTATACATTCCAGTCTGAAAGCTCAAAACCCAATTTTTTTGCCGCATGCCTGATAACTGAGATTTCGCTTCCCCATGATATTACTGATATTTTAACCATTTTGTGTCTCCGCTGAATTTTCTGCCGGTCTTAAAGGTATTATATATGGTCTTTCATTTTCCCGGTTTATTGAAGCATCAACCTCGTAAACGCTTCTAATCGTTTCGCTGTTTAAAACCTCGACGGGCGGTCCGCAGCTGTGAATTTTTCCTTTTTTTAGCATAATCATGTTATCACAGTATCCCGCAGCAAGATTCAAATCATGCAGAGAAACAATAACAGCAGTATTCTTTTTTTTTGTCAAAAGACGCATGTTTTCCATAACTTCCATCTGATGTCTGATGTCAAGACTGCTTGTCGGCTCATCCATGAGAATTACAGGAGTTTCCTGCACAACCGCCCTTGCAATCATAACCCGCTGGCGTTCGCCGCCTGAAAGCTCGCTTGTTTTTCTGAATGCAAAATCCTCAACGCCTAAAAGTTTCATCGCCGAAAAGACTTTCTCTTCATCTTCAGGCTTTACATTCCAGTTAAGATACGGTCGTCTTCCCATGAGCACGGTTTCATACACATAGGATGAAAGTCCGTCCGGAACACTCTGTGGAACATATGCAATTTTTTTTGCAATCTCTGTTCTGTCAAGAGATTTTGAGTCAGTGCCGAAGATTTCGATTTTTCCTTTTGGATTTAAAATCCCGTCAATACACTTGATAAGTGTGGTCTTTCCGCATCCGTTCGGGCCGACAAGCCCCAGCACTTTTCCTTCCTCTGCTTCAAAAGAAACATCTGAAAAAACGTCCTTTTGCCGGTAAGCATAGGAAAGACCGCTAACTTTTACTGCTACCATCCCGTATCACCTCTTCTTAGGAATAAATACAAAAAGAACGGAACACCAAGGAAAGCAGTCATGATTCCAACCGGAATTACAGAAGGATATATTATTGTTCTGCTTAAACAGTCAGCACCAAGAAGGATTGCAGCGCCCATAAATCCTGATGCCGGAATTAATATCCGATTGTCGCTTCCTGTAACCATTCTTGCAATATGCGGTGCAACAAGCCCTATAAAACCGATAGTTCCGGTAAATGAGATTATAACAGCAGTTATCAGTGATGCAATAAACATAAAAACCGTCATTTCACGCTCAACCGGGACACCTATTGATTTTGCAACTTCAGATCCTTCAGAAAGTGCGTTTAAATCCCATGCCTTCAGGAGAAGATACGGGACTATTATTAGAAGAACAAGAAAGACTATTCCGAGGTTTAACCATGTTGTGTTGTCAAGCGATCCAAACATCCAGTAGACAACCGCTGCTGCCTGATCAGCGGACCCGAAATACTGTAAAAGTGAGGTCACAGCAGAAAAAAGATACATCAGGGCAATTCCTGCCAAAATCATCGCCGATGACGAAAGCCCCTTGTGGCGTGCCATTAAGTAAATTCCAAATGCCGCAAGCATTGCAAATAAAAATGCAAGAATCATGGTTGTAATACTGCCTGAAAGGAGTGCAAATCCTCCAAAAAGTATTATCGCAACCGATGCACCACAGGATGCGGCTGAGGAAATTCCAAGTGTAAAAGGACTTGCAAGCGGGTTTCTCAATATCCCTTGCATAACTGTTCCTGCAATTGCAAGCCCGAATCCGGCGGCGATTGCAAACAACACCCGGTGAAGTCTGATATCCCAGATGACAATCTCCGTCATTGACTGTGAACCCTGTTCAGCGCCGAAGAAAAATACACAGACTCTTTCTGAAAGTCCGGAAAAAAGCGCCTGATAGGACTGCAGAATTGAAATTTCTGCTGAGCCGAGAGTTACTCCGATGCCGGTTAAAAGAATTAAAAGAAGGGTTAAGCCTATGAAGAATGTCCTGTTTTTTGCCTTTATTTTCCTGCACTGTGCATGAAATTTTTTTGAATCAAGTGTCATCTGTCGCCTCATTTAAAAGCAAAAATTATTGTTATTGTAATGGATAAACAAAAACCCCGTCTTTTTTTACATTAAAGTCAAGGTTTTGAAACTGTGATATGTATCTCTGGTGAACTTCTTCAGGTTCAATATTTTTGAATTCATCAGGGTACAACCATTTTGAAAGGTAAAGAGTCCCAAGTATGTATTCAGGTCCTCCAAAAATGTCATTACTGAGAATATGAACACGGTTTTCTTTTACAGCGTCAAGATTCTGCCAGCCGGTGCGGGATGTCATGGCCCGATAGACTTCTTTTACTTTTGCAGTATCTGAATCCTCATATCCGCCAAATGCAAGTTTTCCTGACCCTATTAACTTTACAACAACATCAGGATTTTCAATGAGGATTTCTTCAGGGTTTACAACAGGGTATTCAGGAGTTGCATCTTCAAAAATGCTTATTCCACCTGCGAGATTTATCTTTTCGTTGTATCCAGAGCCTTTGGCGGCACTCTTGTAGTCATCCCAGCTTTCAAAATATACCTGTGTA
The DNA here is from genome assembly GCF_055145805.1 of Methanomicrobium sp. Taxonomy (NCBI): domain Archaea; kingdom Methanobacteriati; phylum Methanobacteriota; class Methanomicrobia; order Methanomicrobiales; family Methanomicrobiaceae; genus Methanomicrobium; species Methanomicrobium sp. The sequence continues at coordinate 2,851 of NZ_JBSREC010000049.1, forward strand.
CGTTCTTCTGTTGGAATACCGGAGATTACAGAATTTATAAGATTCTCCTGCTCGGAATAGAAATCAGTAAGAGTTTCTGCATTTTTTTCTTTGTCAATCACACCTGCAAGAAGCTTTGTCTCTTCAAGGTAGGTTGAAGGATTATAGAGATCAAATCTGAATATTTTTATTTTCGGATTCATCGACTGGATTTTCTCCTGGATTTCATCTGATTTGTCCTCCATGAAATCTGCGTAGATGAATACTGCATCAGGCGAAATGGAGATTATTTTTTCATAATCAGGCGACCAGACCGAACCTATGTTTGCTTTATTAGAATACTCCGGGAAGAAGACTTTATCTTCAAGTGTATATTTTCCGACACCTGATACTTTACTTTCATCAAATCCAAGCGATCTCATTGTTTCAAGTGTTTCGCCGTTTAAAACAGCCACTTTTTTTAACGGCCTGTAGAGTGTTACTGCCTGACCTTTGAAATCCTGAACATTTTTTGGTTTTCCGTTCCAGTTGGCGTAGATATATGTTGCATCGGAGAGATCGGTTGTTGGCTGAATGTCTGTATTCCCATTGAGATATTTTTCTGTTAAGTATGAGAGGATTTCAGGCGCAAGTTCGTCTGAGGTTATAATCAGATCATTGTTTTTATCGAGAGGCAGAGTTTCTGAATTGCTCTGTGTACCTGCATATGCCGGATTTATTAGTAGGATTGCGACTGAAAAAAGGAGAATAATTAAAACAGTCTTTTTATATACCATTTCAATTATCCTCCCTGTTTGAAATAGTCATTAAAAGTCCTGCGATGATGATAGAGAAGACACTAAAAATGCCTGAAAATCCAAACGGACTTTCTTTAGGAGTTATATTATTCTGATTGTTTTCTTCCTTTTTTTTGTCTGTTTCCTGCTCTTTTTCTGATTCACTAACAGATAATTCATCTCCTCCCCTTGTGCCGGATGAAAGATCTTCCCACGTTTCGAGGATTTCGCCTGTCGCCAGATTTGGACAGACTACATCAAGATAAATTTCTTTTTCGCCTGTCAGAGTTACAATAAGAGTTTCACCATCGCTTCCATAATGGCCGTTTGGGATATTTGTGTCAGTTATTTCAAAGCTTCCGGGAAATTCAAGGCTCAGACCGCCGGCTGTGATATTTGATATTTCTATTGATATTTTGTATTCATCAGTTTCGCCTGTCGGAGTAATTTTATATGACACTCCGGAAATGTCTTCTGCGGCGGCAGAGGGTATTACTGCAATGAATGTTGACAGAACTATTATCGCTAAAGGTATTGTGTATTTCATATGCCTTTCCTTTTACTACTACTTTTACTAACTAAGTTTTAAAATATACTTTTTATTTAGTAATATTTAACTCTTACAAATCTGATTTCTTTTTATTTTTTAAAATGTAATAATTATCAAATAAAAATTTAATTTATTCATTAGTGAAAAAATAATAATAAAATTTATTTATGACTAAAAAAATAACACTTTTATTGATTCTGGTAATATTATGATCTGGTAGGCCGGTTTCGATAAATTTTAACTGAAGGAGTTATTATGAAAAAAGAAAGAATAACGCAAACTGAAGCTGTATCGCCTGTTGTGGGCGTTATGCTGATGCTTGTTGTGACGATTATCATCGCTGCGGTGGTATCCGGTTTTGCCGGGGGGCTTGCCAGCAACACGGAGGATGCGCCGCAGCTTGTAATGAATGTTCAGATAAAGAATACAGGGTATGCAAGCAGTAGCTACATACTATTTGATGTTCAGGGTGTAAGTGAGTCGATTCCTACAAAGAATCTTAAGATAACCACATCCTGGACAAACAGTGACGGAGTCCGCGGCGGTAATACAACAGCTGCAAATCTCAATGCTCCGAATACAGTGACTGGCGATTATAACTATCAGTCTCCTCTGGGTTTTGGAACAGGTGTGATATCAGAAAGTCAAATTAAAACCTCTGGATCATATAATCCTGACCAGCATTTCGGGAATTTTAGTCTTATCCCCGGAACTACTATGAAGAATTCAGCTTATGGCTATGGCTCTTCTTATGGTTATGGGGCTATTACCGAGTATAAATATACTTACACGTCTTCCTTCCCTGAAGGCAGTATTGATGGAATGCAGGCCATACTTGGAGGCAATTGGAATGCAACACTCCCCGGTGATGTTGTTGATGTAACGATTACGCATATTCCAAGCGGCAAAGTAATATTTGAAAAGTCTGTTGTGGTGGAGGGATAAGAGAATGAATTTTAAAAAATCTGATTCTGAAGCTGTTTCGCCTGTTGTCGGTGTAATGCTTATGCTTGTTGTAACGATTATTATTGCCGCTGTTGTCTCCGGTTTTGCCGGAGGACTCGTAGGGGGAACAACAAAGGCAACTCAGGCAACTATAAGTGCAGAATACAGTCAGTCTGAAGGGATGACAATCACACATATGGGCGGTGATACGATAAGCACACTTACAACAAAGATTATCGTCTCTCCATCTGCGGACTTTGGATCATATGAACAGCTGAGCTGGGAAGTTAATTCCTCCGTTGTAAATATAACCAGAAGCGGAAAAACAGTTCCGTGGAATAAGCCAAATACATATTCGTCAAGTCTTGCACGTACTTTCCAGCCGGGAGAAAGTGCTGTAGTGGAATACGGAACAGAAATCTCAGAACTTGATGCTTCCACCTCTTATGGCGGAGTGAATATTGATATCGGGCAGACTCTTGGTCAGGTGCAGCCAAAGACCTACGTGGGATACTGTACCGACCCTACCGATTCGGCTTCCAAGAGTTACGGTTTTCAGCATCCGAACGCCGTCGGCCAGCGTTTTATTCTGAAGCTTGTAGATGATTCCGGAAAGAAAGTGGCTGAAACAGAGGTTACAATAAATCCGTGAGGTGTGGTGAAAATGAAAAAAATTAGTATTTATAAATCTGGATTAAATAATTTAGAAGCTGTATCTCCGGTTGTTGGCGTGATGCTGATGCTTGTTGTGACAATTATTATCGCCGCTGTCGTATCAGGATTTGCGGGGTCGATTGTATCAACCGAATCTCAGGCTCCAACGCTTTCGGCATCTGCATCTATTGAACTGACCGGAGATAAGGATTCACGCTTTTCTCTGACTGTTGACAGTGTGAGTGAGCCAATCCCCACAAGTGATCTGAAAATAATCACGTTCTGGAAGAAAGAGGTGGATGGCAAAATGATTACAAGCGGTAACACGACAATTCCTGGAAATTTCTACAATACGTACAAGACTTATTATGAAGAGCAGCCATTTGGATTTGGTCCGGGAGTTGAGAACTGGAAGGCATTTGGAGTAAGAGATCCTTCAATGCAGTACGGAAACTATACTCTTCAGGCAGGAACAACAATGATTGCAAGCCCTTACCGGGATGGCAGAAATGCAGACAAAGATGACGGTGTGGGATACGGACCAAGATTCTGGTATGACGATAATGGTGTACTTACAAAGGCAACAGGAGACTGGTATGTATATGGTAGCGGCACTGCCTACACTCATGGAGTGCAGTGTGATGGCATGCAGGGATTTTTGGGCTACAACTGGAATGTAACACGCCCGGGAGATACAATTAATGTAAAGTTAGTTCATATTCCAAGTGGCAAAACGATATTTGACAAAGACATTGTTGCAACGGGGAGGTCTTTATAATGAAAGCGATTAACAATGAAGCGGTTTCGCCGGTTGTTGGTGTTATGCTTATGCTTGTTGTAACGATTATTATCGCCGCTGTCGTATCAGGATTTGCCGGTTCATTCGCTGGAAATACAGGTGAAATCTCTCAGGCAACAATATCCGGTGACTATTCACAGACAAACGGTCTGGAATTTACCCACACTGGCGGGGACACTCTGACAACCACAAATCTTCAGGTTGTTCTTGTTCCTTCACAGCAGTTTTCAAGATATGGGGATCAATGGGCAATACCATTGGCAGGTCTTAATATTGCAGGTGTCAGCGGAGAGAGGTGGATAGATACAATATACAGCTTTGCACCTGGTGATTCTGCATATATAGATGCAGATTATATTGAGAACTACCAGGATGAACATGTTGGAGATACTGACAAATCTTACATTTATCACATAAATAACCCTGAGAATGTTGGTAAAACAGTAACTCTTAAAATTTATGATTCAAGGAGTAACACGCTTGTTGGAAAAACTGATATTATTGTAAACTCCTAAAATCTCCTTTTTTTCTGAATGATTGGCTCTTTAGAAATCATTATTTCAGTAATTTAATACAGGCTTAATTTTAGCATTTTAAGGGAATGCCTGAAGAACCTTGATATAAGTTTTCAGCAAGGCCTGAATTTTTAAATTTTGCAACGCTGGTTTATTAATACTCATTAAATATGTAAAAAAAAATAAAGAATAATTTTAAATTTTAATTATTTGATGTGTATATATTTAAAAAAACAAAAATTAATTATGATAATTATTTATTTTAGTATTAACTAATGTGATACTATGTTGTTAAAGAATGTGTTTTTTTTTGTTCTTATAGCATGTTTGTTGGTAAATTGTGTCGGAGCAACATCAATAACAAGATCAATTGATCAAAATTCTGATAGACCTGACAGCACGGCAACAGTTACTATTAGTATCCCTGAAGGATCAATAGGAGGTCTTGCTGAGACACTGCCTTTGGGATACAGTTTTATATCTTCCACTTTTCCAAAATCCAGACTCCGGATATCAGATGATAAAATCCTTTTTGCGGTTATTAATGAAACAACAATTGAATATAGTGTAAAATATGAAAATCCCGGAGAAATATCCGGTACCTGGCACGATGCCAAATCCGGTGAAATTATCTCTCTTGATTCCTTTCAGGGAACAAATAATAAGCAGAAATCAGGCATAACCGGAATAATTTCTATACTGGGAATCATTGCCGGATGTATTATTCTACAAAAAAATCGGGGTTTTAGAAAATGAAAAGAAATGTAATTTTTTATTTCTCTATATTCATATTCTGCCTCACATTTATGTCTTTAAATGTATTGGCAGAAGATGTGACTTCTGAAAAAATACTTGGTGATACAATTCTTGACACTCTTGAAGCTGAAGAATGCGGAAAAGATATCAACTATATACAAACCAAAGATTATCCGTCATTTATTTCATATTATCCAAAATATCCTTTAACAATTACAGATTCATCCGGAGAATCAATAACTCTTTACAAACCTGCTGAAAAGGCAATCATCCTTAATAGTGATGCAGCAGAGGCATTTAGCATCTTATCATCCGAAGAAAAAGTTGTGGGGATAGGAAGCACAATTAAAAATAATCCAAAAAGATATGCAAATGTCATTGACAAACAGGATGTAGGACGGTGGAGTGAACCTGATATTGAGACTATTATCTCACTTCATCCGGATCTGGTTTTAAGCTATGTAGGTAAACCCGACACCCAGATTCTTGAAGATAAACTCCCTTCAGATATACATGTAATAAGACTTGATTTTTACCACAACAATACCATAAATGAAGAAATCTTAACTCTTGGAAAAATACTGGATCGCATAAATGAATCTGAAAAATATATAAACTGGCGCAATGGAGTCATCAATGATGTCAGGCAAAGAATTTCTGAGATTCCACAAAACGAAAGACCAACTATCTACATAGAAAGCGATTCGGGAAATATCGTTGGAAGAAGTGCATACGGATTAAATTCAGGTCTTGGAAAGCTGTGTGAAATTGCAGGAGGGACAAATGTAGCAATGGGAATAATTGATGAATATGGCACAATTGAAACAGAATGGATAATAAAAAAAGATCCTCAATTTGTGATAATTCTCAGCAGATCTTCAGAAGCCGGGTACGAATCTTCTGATAGTAGAAAACTTGCAGAAATATATTCAAATTTCATATCACTTCCCGGAATAGAAACCGTAGATGCAGTGTCTGATAACCATGTATATGTTATCTCAAACAGTTATGCACTGGGGCCATCAGATCCTGTAGCAATTGTTCAGATAGCCAGCTGGTTTTATCCGGAGTTTTTTACGGATATCAGTCCTGAAGATATACACCAGGAATATCTTAGTCTTTTTGGAAATATTGACTATAATGTTTCTTCAGACGGCTCTTTTTTTTATCCCTATAACAAGGAAACAGAGATATGAATTCTATTGTGAGCTGTTATTTAAAGACAACAAAAAAGAGAATTCTGATAATTCTTATTGCCGCAGTTTTACTGGTAATTCTGTCATTATATGCAGTAACGATTGGATCGTACAGTATAGAATTTATTGATATTTTAAGCACTCTTACATTTGGACAGGACAATCAGATCTCCGGAGATATCGGGACGATTATATGGGATTACAGATTGCCAAGAGTCATTCTGGCTGTTTTTGCAGGAGCTTCACTTGCAACTGCAGGAACAGTAATGCAGGCAATTTTAAAAAATCCTCTTGCAAGCCCCTTTACTCTGGGTATTGCTTCGGCGGCGGGATTCGGGGCATCTCTTGCCATAGTTATGGGAGCCGGATTTGCAACAGGAGTATGGCTTTTAGCAGGCAATGCTTTTCTGTTTACAATGATTGCCTCATTCATTGTTTATGGTCTTGCACAGCTAAAGGGTCTGTCTTCTGAAACGATGATTATGGCAGGAATTGCCATAATGTATCTTTTCTCTTCACTTACTTCATTGCTTCAATACCTTGGAACATCAGATGACGTAAATTCAATAGTGTTCTGGATGCTTGGCAGCCTTGGCCGTGCAAGCTGGGAGACAGATATTATTACTGTGTCCTGTTTTATTTTGGTATTCCCTGTGTTTATTGCACTATCGGGCTCTTTAAATTCGCTTGCAGCCGGTGATGATACTGCACGCAGTCTTGGAGTTAATGTGGGCAGATTAAGAGTAATCTCACTTGCACTTTCATCTCTTCTGACTGCATCGGTAATTTGTTTTACAGGGACAATAGGGTTCATAGGACTGGTCTCACCGCATATTGCAAGAATGATTCTGGGAGGAGATCAACGCTTTCTTCTTCCGGCCTCTGCCATTTTAGGTGCCCTAATTCTTCTTTTGGCAGATTGTTTTGCAAGAACAATACTTAGTCCCCAGATTCTGCCAATAGGCCTGATGACATCGTTTATTGGTGTACCGTTTTTTGTATATTTGTTCATGAAAAGAAGGGAGAATTACTGGTGACAATCGAAGTGGAAAATCTGGACTTCTCTTACAGAACCGATCCAATACTAAAAGATATCTTATTTAATGTCAGACCTGGATCGGTTCTTGGAATAGTTGGTCCAAACGGATCAGGAAAGACAACATTAATTAAATGCATTAATCGGATTTTGATTCCAAAAGGCACTGTCTATATTGATAAAAATGACTTATCAACGATAAAACAGGTTGATATTGCAAAAAAAATAGGATATGTCCCCCAGTCCGGTGAGAAAATTCCCGGATTATCAGTTGTTGAAGTTTTACTTATGGGAAGACTGCCTCACATGGGATGGCATACAAAAACAGAAGACTTGGAAATTGTTTCCAAAGCTATTGATCTGCTTGACATACGTTCTCTTTCAGATAAAAATTTTAATGAATTATCCGGCGGGCAGCAACAGAAAGTGCTTATTGCAAGGGCCCTTTGCCAGAACCCCCGTATTCTTCTTCTTGATGAACCAACAAGCAGTCTTGACATCCGGCATCAGCTTGAGGTCATGGAAATTATCCGGAAACTTGTTGATACAGTTGATCTTACCGCAGTGATAACAATTCATGATCTCTCACTTGCGGCAAGATATTCTGATAATCTTATAATTCTCAAAGAAGGGAGAATTATCGCGGGTGGTTCTCCTGATGCTCTCATAACCGCTGATCTTATAAGGGAAGTCTATGGTGTTGAGGCTCAGATTGTGAAATCTGATGAAAATTGTCCGTATATTATTCCAATAAGGACTTATTGACGAGGTAAAAATATGAAATTAAATGCAGTATTATGGGGAAGTGAAGCTCATCTTCTTGCAGAAGCGGCTGAGAATCTTGGTATTGATATTAAAATATGGTATGCTCATGAATTAACAAACAGCTATAAACGCCTTGAGTTTATAGAATCCATAGAAAATGCCGATATAAATTTGATTCATCCGACAAGTGATGGTTATTGGGATGAGATAATTGAAGAATTAAATGATCAGATTCCGGTAATAACATTTGGACGCAATGTATCTTTTTCTTCACTGTCAAATGTAGATCTTAAAATTGTTTCAACGGTAGATGCATACTTCCTTTATGGCGGGCTGGAGAATATGGAAAATATGCTCCATTATCTCCAGTCAGAGATGTTTGGTAAACAAATTGGATATGAAATGCCAAAAGAAACCCTCTGGGAAGGATTGTATCATCCTGATGCCAAAGAGATTTTTAGTTCTGCGGATGATTATCTCAACTGGTATAAACCACGGCACAAATATCGTGTGGGGATTCTTTTCTTTAGATCATACTGGATAAACGGGGATCTTAAAATTGTTGATGCTCTTATAAGAACTCTGGAAAATGATTTTGACGTAATCTCTGCCTTTTGTCAGGGTATGGGAAATAAAGGATTGAAAACACTTGAAAGTCAGAAATTAATTGATTCGTGGTTTTACGGCCGCATTGATGCACTCATTGATCTTCAGTCCATAGTCCGGACCAGCGGGATAGAAGGATCAGTTGATGTAATGAAAAAACTTGACGTTCCTGTATTCCATCCTGTGACGGTTCAGCATAAAACAATTGATGAATGGGAACAGAGTTCAGAAGGATTAACCAGTGCCCAGACAGGCTGGACTATAGCAATGCCTGAGTTCAAAGGTCTGATAGAGATGATTCCTATAGGTGCGGTTGAAACTGCAGACTATGGAGGTAATGAGTGCGAATACCATATTCCTATTGAAAGCAGGATTAAAACAGTTTCAGAAAGGGTAAAAAAATGGGTTGCACTAAAAAACAAACCTATAAATGAGCGTAAAGTGGCGTTTATCCTTCACAACAACCCCTGTGGTTCTGTAGAGGCAACTATTGGAAGTGGTGCGAATCTTGATACTCTTGAAAGTGTTGCAAGAATCCTAAAACAGATGAATGATGATGGTTACAGTGTTGATTATCCTGCCAATGGAAAAGAGCTTATTGAAAATATACTGGATCATAAGGCCATAAGTGAATTCCGATGGACATCCATAAAAGAGATTGTTGATAAGGGAGGTGCACTGTCAATGGTAAGCGTTGATGAATATACCCGGTGGTTTAATACCCTAAATCCTGAAGTTCAGGACAGAATCTGCACCTCCTGGGGAAACCCACCCGGAGAAGAAATCAATGGAGTTCCTCCTGCAATGGTTTATGACAATAAGATTGTTATTACAGGAGTTCGCTATAAGAATGCCATTGTATGTGTTCAACCTAAAAGGGGATGTGCAGGTTCACGATGTGACGGACAAGTATGTAAAATCCTTCATGATCCTGAGATTCCTCCAACACATCAGTATCTGGCAACTTATCGGTATATTGAAAATAAATTTGAGGCTGATGTAATTGTTCATGTGGGAACCCATGGTTCACTGGAATTTTTGCCGGGCAAATCTGTTGCCCCTTCCGAAAAATGTTATCCTGACATAGCAATAGGAAGCATGCCACATCTGTATATCTACAATTCAGACAACCCGCCTGAAGGAACTGTTGCCAAGAGAAGAAGTCATGCAACTCTTATTGATCATATGCAGTGCGTAATGACAGAGAGTGATTTATATTCTGAGTTAAAAGAGCTGGAAGATTTAATTGGAGAATATAACAATGCAAAAATTTCAGATCGTGCCAGAGCACATGCACTTGAGCACATTATAATTGACAAAATCAAAGAAACGAATATTTCAGAAGATCTAAAACTCGATGAAAAAATTAAAACAGATGCTCCATTTGATGAAATTGTTAATTCAGCTCATAAAAAGATAACACAGATTTATAACACTCAGATACCTGATGGAATGCATATATTCGGAGAGTTGCCTTCCGGCGATAAACGCATAGAGTATATCAGTGCAATAATGCGTTATGAAGGAGAGATGAGAAGTGCTGTATTAAAAATGATGGGTAGTGATCTCAGACCTTCAGAGGCTGATTCAATTCTGCTAAAAGAGGTTGATATATATGCCAAAGGGATAATAGGTGCTTTTTTAAATGGTGATATACCTGAAGACGCCGCAAAAATAATACCTGCCGCCAATTTAAAGGAATCAGATGTTGAACTGCTGTCCTCATTACGTCAAAAAACACTTTATTATTCTTCACTGATTGATAAATCTGATGAAATGGGAGGTCTTTTTCATGGATTTGACGGAGGCTACATTGAACCAGGCCCTTCTGGTCTGATTATGGGTGGCAAACCTGATATCCTACCAACCGGACGTAATTTTTATTCTCTTGATCCTTTTAAAGTTCCAACAAAAGCGGCCTGGAGAATCGGAAAAAGGCTTGCTGATGAATTAATTAACAAATATCTGGAGGAAAACGGTAAAATACCTGAAAACGTTGCGATGTACTGGATGTCCGGCGATATAATGTGGTCTGATGGGGAACAGATTGCCCAGATAATGTACCTTATAGGTGCAGAGCCTGTATGGAAAAATGGAAGAGTAAAATCATACCATATTATACCTTTGGAAGAGCTGAAAAGGCCAAGAATAGATGTAACCATACGTGTTAGTGGAATTCTTAGAGACTGCTTCTATAATTGCATTGAATTGATTGATGATGCAATAAAAGAGGTATCAGTTTTGGATGAACCTGAAGATTTGAATTACCTAAAAAAGCACTTTAATGAGAGTGGAAATAATTCCAAAATATTTGCCAGTAAACCCGGAACATATGGTAATGGCGTAAAACTTGCTGTATATGCTTCTGCATGGAAAGAAGAAAAGGATCTCTCTGATGTATTCATTCACTGGAATGGTTATGCTTATGGCCGCGGTATGTTTGGAGAAGATGCTTATGTAAATCTTGTATCTCAGCTTAAAACCGTAGATGTGACTTTTAACAAGACATCGTCAGATGAACATGAGTTATTTGGGTGCTGCTGTTATTTTGGAACTCATGGAGGGCTGACATGTGCAGCAAGAACAATATCTGAAAAGGAGATTCCTGCATATTATGGAGATACCAGAGATAAGGATGTTGTAGAGGTCCGGACACTTGCTGATGAAATTCACAGGGTTGTAAGGACAAAACTTCTAAATCCAAAATGGATAGATGGTATGAAACGGCACGGCTATAAGGGCGCCAGTGACATATCTAAACGCGTTGGAAGGATTTATGGTTGGGAAGCCTCCACACAGGAAGTTGATGACTGGGTTTTTGATGATATTACTAAAACATTTGTTCTGGATGAGGAAAACAGAAAATTCTTTGAAGAAAATAATCCCTGGGCTCTTGAAGAAATTGGCAGAAGACTTCTCGAAGCAAATGAACGTGGTCTGTGGAATGCAGATCCTGAAGTAATTGAAGAATTAAAGGATACATATCTTGAAATGGAAGGTTGGATTGAAGATAAAATGGGAGACACCGGTAGTAATGTACAGGGTGGAGCAATTGATGTTTTATCTGCCGGTGAAGTTGATTATGCAGACTGGAAGAAAAAAATGCAAAAATTAGGATTGTAGGTAAATTAACAGATTAATGCAAAAATTCCTATTAGATATAATTTTTTTGTTTTTTACATGGAAGTTACTTCGTAACTTGCATGAAATATAATTTCATGGACGTTTTTTAATAAAATTCTGTTTGTGGTAAATTAAACTTGTTTACATTTTTTTAAAAATTAATTTTAGCATCCTTTTGGTAATAGTGATCTGGAAGGATCTGTAGTACTAAATGTAGTATATTTATAATTATGTAATTCAATTATTAATTAATGGCTTATCTAATAAGAAGAAATAAGAAAAATATACTTCCATTTACAGCTATTGTCGGTCAGGACATGATGAAAAAAGCTCTTTTGTTAAATGCTGTAAATCCAAAAATAGGTGGTGTCCTTATTCGTGGTGATAAAGGTACTGCCAAATCCACGGCTGTAAGAGCGATTGCAGATGTGCTTCCGGAAATTGAAGTGGTGGGCGGATGCTGGTTTAATTGCAATCCTCATGATGAAAATGAGATGTGTGATCTTTGCTTTGAAAGAAAATCAAATGGAGAAGAACTTGAGACAGTTAAAAGGAGGATAAGGGTGATTGATCTTCCTTTAGGTGTTACAGAGGATCGTGTTGTAGGCACTATGGATGTTGAAAGAGCTTTAAAAGAAGGAATTAAGGCGCTTGAACCCGGTATTCTGGCAAATGTAAACCGTGGGATTCTCTATATTGACGAAATTAATCTTCTTGATGATCATGTCGCCGATGTTCTTCTGGATTCCGCTGCAATGGGTGTAAATACAGTGGAAAGAGAAGGAATATCATTATCTCATCCATCCAGATTTATTCTGATTGGTACAATGAATCCTGAGGAAGGTGAACTTCGACCCCAGCTCCTCGACAGATTTGGATTGCAGGTAAATGTGGAAGGACTTGAAGATGTCAGCCAGAGAATGGAGATAGTTGCAGTTGCAGAAAATTTTGAAAGAGATCCGGAGATGTTTAAAAAATCTTTTGAAGGCAGACAGGAAGACCTCAGAAATAAAATCAGTGTGGCACAGGATATCTTACCTGAAGTAGCTATAGGAAAAAGTCTGGTTAAGCTAATAGTTGAAACATGCATCAACATGGGTGTCAAAACTCATCGTGCCGAAATTACAATTGTAAGAACTGCAAAAACAATTGCTGCCCTGGATGGTCGCAAAGAAGTATCCAAAGATGACATTAAGGATGCAATGGAACTTGCTCTTCCTCATCGCATGCGCAGGAAACCTTTTGAAGAGCCAAAACTTGACAGAGATCAGCTTGATGAAGAATTAAACAATGCTGAAAAAGATAAAGAGAATAATAAAGATAAAGACAACGGGGATTCAGAGAAGAACAGCAAAAAAAAAATGAAATAGATACTGATAGTGAACCTGGCGAAGAAAAAAATAATGAAAATAAACCTTCTCAAGCGTCTGGCAGGCAGCCTGAAGAGAAAATATTTGGCGTTGGGAATGAGATTGACCCTTCAAAAATTAATCTGATCCATAAAAGAGATAAAAATCATAGACATAACGCATCCGGAAGAAGGATTGATTCATTTTTATCCAAAAACAGTGGAAGAAATATTTCATCCCGGTTTCCAAATGAAATGACGGATATCTCAATTGATGCCACAATAAGGGCGGCTGCCCCATTCCAGAAAAGCAGGGAAAAAAACGGAATGATGATAGTAATCGAAAATGGTGATATACGTGAAAAAGTAAGAGTTGGAAAAGTCTCTGCTGCCTGTGTATTTGTTGTGGATGCAAGTGGCTCTATGGGTACTGAAAAACGAATGGAATCTGCAAAAGGTGCAATACTTTCTCTTCTCATTGATTCGTATCAGAATCGTGATCGCGTTGGAATGGTTGCTTTCAGGGGAAATGATGCTGATATAATTCTTCCTATTTGTTCAAGTGTTGATTTGGCTCTTAAAAGGCTTGAGGAAATTCCAACCGGAGGAAAAACCCCGCTTGCGCAGGGTTTGATAAAAGGGATAAATGCTCTTCTTAATGAGAAGTTAAAGAACCCTGAAATAATTCCTATGCTGGTATTAATCTCAGACGGACGGGCGAATGTCTCTCTGTGTGGAAATCTGAGTGAAGAAATCTCTAATATTTCTGAAGATCTTCTGGCAAATGACATTCATACAGTGGTTATTGATACTGAAATTGTAAAGAAGTCTTATATTCAGATGCAGCTTGGTTTTTGCAAACGAATTGCTGAAATCTCAGGTGGAAGTTATTACAATCTATCAGACTTAAATTCGGATAGTGTAAGGGATATTGCAGTATTTGAAAAAGAGCAGTTGTTCAAAAATATTTAACAAAGACATCTATGGAAATACAGAAAAGGAATATAATGAACGCAATTGAGATAAAAAACCTTACAAAATATTATGATGCTCTCTGTGCAGTGGATAACCTGACTTTATCTGTGAACAATGAAATTTTCGGCCTACTCGGTCCGAACGGGTCTGGTAAAACTACAACTGTACTTATGCTTACTACTCTTCTTAAACCAACAGAGGGATGTGCCAAAGTCTGTGGATATGATGTCACAAATGAAAGTGAGCAGGTTAGAAAAAAAATAAGTTATGTGCCTCAGGACATGGCTGTTGACACCAAACTTACGGGACGGGAAAATGTCCTTTTCTTTGCCAAACTCTATGGAGTTCAAAATCCAATGGGGAAAACGGATGAAGTTCTTGGTATAATGGAACTCTCGGAAAGAGCTGATGACCTTGTAAAAACGTATTCCGGAGGTATGCGGCGAAGACTTGAGCTTGCGCAGGCTCTAGTTCATCAGCCTGAGGTTCTTTTTCTTGATGAGCCGACAATTGGCCTTGATGTGGCAGCAAGGAAAAAGATCTGGGAACATATTGGAATGCTTAGAAACAATGGTATGACCATATTTGTCACTACACACTACATGGAAGAGGCGGATAAATACTGTGATCGTGTTGCTATTGTAAGCAAAGGCAAAATAGTTGCGGTTGATTCCCCGTCTGCCCTGAAATTAAAACTTATGAAAGATATTATTACTGCCAAAATTTCAGGTCAGTTTATTGAGCCCTCTATAGAAGGTGTACGGCTTGTTGGCCAAAATGATAATGAGATTACCTTTACTGCGGAAAACGGCAATGAGGCTTTGCCGCTGATAACTAAAAGTTTATCAGACAATGGTATGATTGTTCACTCCCTTTCTCTTCGTGAACCTACTCTTGACGACGTTTTTATTAGTGCAGTTGGTAATATTGAAGAATCAGGTTCTTTTAATGTGCATCAGTTCCGGCGCATGATGGTTCGGAGGCGGCACTGATGAAAGGAATCTGGTATTATATGGAGCGGGACATGATCAAGTGGACCCGCAGTAGGTTATCTGTTCTGTCTTTAATGGTTCTTCCTGCTGCATGGCTTATTTTTGTTGGTCTTGCACTGCCTGTAAAATTTACCGGAAATTATCTTGACTTCATCACCCCAGGCATTCTTGTAATGACTATACTCACATCAGGTATGGCTGGTGGTGGTCTTTTGATGTTTGATAAGATTCTTGGCTTTTTGAATAAGTTTCTTGCATTACCATCCCCGCGTGAAGACATTTTATTTGGGAAAATATTATTTATTACAATTCGCGGTATGATTCAGGCAACAATAATACTTTTAATTTCAATTCTGATTGGTGCAACAATACATTCCCTTGCAGAATATGGTATGATATATATGATTCTGATACTTTTTGGAGTATTAATGGCAGCACTGGCAACAACAATTGCTCTTTACATTGGAGAGCATGACACTCTCAATGCAGTCACATCAATGATTACAATGCCGCTTTTTTTTACTTCAAGTGCCCTGATGCCTTATGATGTAATGCCAGAGTGGCTTAGGAATATTGCAGTTATAAATCCCTTAAGTTTTGCTATAGATGCAATAAGAGGAGTTAGTTCTGGTTTTATTCCTTTAACGCAGATTAGCTTGCTTTTGGCTTTATGCATCATTGTCCTTATGATGTGTATGCAGGTTTACCGCAGAGTAACAGTCTGAATGATTCAACTATATTTTATGTCATGAAAAGGCTCTAAAATAACTAAGAGAATTACCAGAATCCCTAATTTTTATAGAATCAATAAGACCAAATGTTTGCTCTTCAATTAATCTCTTCAATTTTCAGAAAATTTTTCAAATTTCATCTAGCTATCGCTATGAGATCACTGTCCATAAATTGCCCTCATTTCTTTGTCTATGTACCGTCCTTACTTCTTCGGGTCTTTGCTTCCTTTCCTCCAAGAGTATCAACTTTTGCATGTCTGGGATCTGAGTAACTAAATTTTTGCATCCTGGATCATATCCTTTCTTATTGAAAGACCTTTAAGATCCAGTTATCGCTGTAATTCATTCCAGATTAAAGCATCTTTTCCGGATTTGGATAGTCTTTCATGAAACAGCCAGATGGTAAAACGATCAGGTATCTTTACGGGATAATATTGCAAATAGAATTTGCAACTTCCATTAAATCTTTGATTTTATGTGACCCAAAAAATGTCTGAATAAAATCCTGTCATTAGCCTGTCTTTCAAGTTCAGGACCAGAGAGACCATGCTATTGCTAAAGGACAAGCAGGACGAGCATCTTAATCATCAGAACTTCATCCAGATTAGGACGACCTCCAATTTCTGTTTGGTTTGTGGGGGTTTATAGAAAATCCCTTTTGATTATTTTTTTAAAAATATCCATTTATTCAATCAAAAAACAATCATCACAATCCCGATACAAACAATCTTTGCCGCCATGCTTATTGCATAAGTCTTGTATGTTATCATAAGGCCGTCTTTTCCAAAAAGAGCAAGATACATTGGAAATGAATATTT
>NZ_JBSREC010000050.1:0-48144 GCF_055145805.1 Methanomicrobium sp.
GGCGATATGCTGGATCTTGCAAAAGGTGCAAAAGGTGCAAGACTGATATTTAATATAAACTAAAAATAAATTAAATTAAGATCAGCCTTAAAAGCAAAACAGATCCGGAACTTATCTGAAGATATAAAAATAATCACAAAAACAACGGATAAATGTATGACAGGGAGAGAAAAACCAAAAGGAGTATCCGCCAAAAAAGAGTTATTCAGGCGGATTATTCTTATTTTTCTCCTCACCCTTTTTCTTTTTGCAGCACTGGCAAACCCCGCCTTTGCAGGTGAGGCAAGAGTCGGCCAGAACATATATCCGACAATATCAGATGCTCTCAGTCATGCCGGAACTGACGACACTGTTATTGTAACAAGCGGGGAGTATTCAGAAAATATTGTTATAAACAGACCTGTTCAGTTAATAGGTATCGATTCGGGAGATGGAAAGCCCCGTATTGTTACAAAAACCGGAGAATCGGGAATAACTGTAAATGCAAACGGAGTTACAATAGAGGGATTTAGTATAACAGGCGACTCCGACTGTGCAATCCTGATAAATTCCGACAACAACATAATATCCGATAATGACATCCTGAAAACACCTGTCGGAATCACACTTTATTCATCAATCGGAACATCAATATCAGGAAACACCATAAAAGGTCACAGAATCGGACTTTTTATCGATGATTCGGTAGGCTGCGATATATATCTTAACAACTTTGAAAATATCATAAACGCAAAGTCACTCTCACGGTCGGTAAGATGGTCGACTGCAAGTCTTATCTATGAATATAAAGATGGAAACTACACATCGCCTCTTGGAAACTACTGGAATGACTACTACGGTATAGATGAGAATAAAAACGGCATTGGAGACCTCCCCTATAATCCTTATGAGACTGAAACAGGTGTTTTCAGCTCACAGAACCAGATTTTTCTAAACAACATAAATCTGCAGAACCTTGCATCGGCCGGAAGCAGCTACTGGCAGAATCTGTTTTATACTGCAAATTATGTCATTGATGAATATCCCTTAATTGAGCACAACATCATGTACAATCCTGTGGCACCTGCAGGAACAGAACCGGGAACGATTGAGGAGCCGGGACATAACCCTCCAAACGGAACAGGGCCTGGCATGAATCTGCCGCAGGGAGAATGGTGGAATCACCAGTCACCTTTTGAAATAGTTTTTGTAATGCTCATAATAACCGGCGTTTCAGCAGGACTAATTGGTCTTTCAGGTGGTTTTGGATCACTGCATCCCGTCAGGAGAACAAGAAAAATCGAGCTCCTGTTCTTTGAGGGAGGATATTTTGCACTTGCAGTCGCGCTTTTGTACACAATTATATCATATACCTCAAAACTGATCTACAACTCAGTTCAGTTCGGATATATTCAGATTGTATTCATTTTAATGACTGCATATCTCATTTCATCCTCAGGCATTCTTGGTTTTGGAATGTTAAGGTCAAAGGTGCCTCTTCTGCTCAAAGAAATACACCCGAAATTTGCAGCTATAACAACAGTCTTCTTCTTTATCTCATTATATACAGCTCCTTTGGACCTCGGCCCGATAACATCAGTTGCATATCCTGCAGGCCTTATACTCTCAGTATTACTCCCGCTGGTTTTCAGCCGGCTCTTTTTAGATGCAGAGAGCATCTGGGAAGAGAGCAAAAGCTACAAATTTATGGGAAAAAACAACTCTTACGAGCAGGATTCAACTGTCGTATTCCCAAAAGAGGGAGACATCATGGGAACAAACCTCGGCAGTTCATATTTCCCCGATGCATTAAATGAAAGATATAATAAAGTTGAATTTGTAGGGAAAGGCGGAATTGCAAGGGTTTTTAAAGCAAAGAGAAGAACTGACGGAAAGATTGTTGCAGTAAAGGTGCCGATAAACTTCGACGAGATAACAGGCCGCCTTTTCATGAAAGAGATGAGGATTTGGGAGGACTTAAACCACCCGAACATCGTCAGACTCTACTCTGTAAACATTCTTCCTGTGCCCTTTGTGGAGATGGAATATATTCCAAGGACAATATCTGACCTCAATATGCCCCTTTCACAAAAAGATGCGTTTAAAATAATAGACGGAGTTGCCCGCGGCCTTTCCTATGCCCATAAAAAACATATTATTCATCGGGATATAAAACCGCAGAATATTCTGATATCAGATGATAATACTCCCAAAATAACAGACTGGGGTCTGGGGAAGATTATGGGTGACGGTAATGATACCACAACCATAGGATTTTCGCTCAATTATGCCGCTCCCGAACAGATTGCTCCGAAAAAGTATGGAAAGCCCGATGAGAGAACAGACATCTACCAGATGGGAATTTTATTCTATGAGATACTTGTCGGCATGAGGCCTTTTTTCGGTGTCGGTGTTGCAGAGATGAGTGATGAGATTCTGCACAGAATACCGATGAAGCCATCTGAAAACAGAAATGAAGACCATCTATTTGATGAAATTATCATGAAGATGCTTGCCAAAAATCCTGATGACCGCTACAGAAGCGTTGATGAGATTTTAAAGGAACTCGACAGGATAAAGAGCATTATGGATGAATAATTAATATCCCTCACTTTGTTAAACAGAAAATATGTATAACCATCAGGTTATACGATTGATTGACAGCCATTTTACCCTTTTATATTCATACAGGGAAATCTTATTCTAAGGATGGTAAGGGGGATGCTTTACGGCATCTCCGGATGCTCCGTCTGAAAAAATATTCATGGCAGAGATGTCATAAACAATAAAACGAAGAGTCCCAAAGAGGTATTTCTTCAATAAAAAATTCGGGAAACCGGAGGTGATGTATAAGTATTGAAAGCAGAAGCATCATTAAGATTTAAAAAAATATTGCAGTAAAACCGACAGAAAAAATCAGGTAGGATCATACAATCCAAAAATCACCAGACATTAAAAAAAACCGATGGTGTCGGAACAACAACCCGCCTCATAACGGTTTATTCCCTGCAAAATAAAAACAATTACACTCGACTCCATACGATGCATGGGATAATTCATGCGACGGATTTTGCAGGGATTGTCCAAAAAAATAACATTTTGTCCAACAATCCCAACAAAAATTTAATTTTTTAAAAAAAATTGGCAACTCCGTTTTTAGTTAAGTTCATACACATTTATAGCACTTTTTTATCATTTTTAGGTTTATTTTATCTTTTTTTGGGTTTATTCATATAACTTCCTGATTATACAGGATAATCTTCGGGATTTTAACCATTTATATGCATATATGCAGATTTCTGTATAACAGATGCCAGACAGAAGCTGATAATAAAAATCCCCAAAACAGGGAGAATGGCAGGATGACTAAAAATCCTAAATAAGTCAAAAGGCATCTTAAAAAATACAGGAGATACAAAGAAATGATACAAAAAGAGATAAGAATTGCATTAGAAATTCATCTGACCGTTCTTGCGGTTTTCGCCGCACTGGTTTTAACAATGGCGTAAGAAGATTATACATGCCGTAAAAATACATGCCGTAAAAAATTTCTTTGTGATTTTTAACAGGGCTATGCATAAAGCATTGATGAAAAAAAACATTTTCATGCCTCTTTTCTTAATTTTTTAAAGAGATTATCTGAGGCAAAGAAAAAAACGAAAAATGCAGATTATCAGAGGAATGCGTTTAACCATCAGGTTATACGAATGAAACGATTGCATTGAAACCATTTATGACGCTGATCTGCAAGAGATTAAGTAGAATACAACGAAAACGAAAATTTCCCAAAAAAGTGAATACAATATGTGCATTAAAAAGATCATTTCAACAGGATTTCTGCTTATTCTCATATCAGGAACAGTCATTACATCAGGATGCATGGATATTTCACAGGGCCCCGCGGGGAATACAGAACCCGCAGCTGTTCAAAACATTCCCGAAGAACAACTGAATACTGAAAGTGAACTTAACTTCATGAAAGATATGTTAAGTGAGATGAAAAATCAGGGAAAAGATATCTCAAATCCTCTTGAAACCTACAGAATTGCCAGGATGCAGGTGAAAAGTAAGGATTTAAATGGTTTTAAGGACTCAGTCTCACTTTTTTATCAGCAGTGCAATGCAATAATGGTAAGAGAGCCGGGAATTGAAGATATTGATACCGATATAAAACTCTAAAAAATTACACTTATCATTATCTTTTCATCAGATAATCATATACCGAAAGTGCTGCCTTTGAACCCTCGCCGGCAGCGATTATGACCTGCTTTCCCTCAACATCTGTAACATCACCGGCGGCAAAAACACCGGGCCTGCTGGTTCTGCCGTTATTATCAATAATAATCTCGCCGTTTTTATTAAGATCCACAAAACCCTTAAAAAACCCGGTATTCGGATCGTGTCCTATCGCAAGGAACAGGCCGTCAGTTTTCAGCTCCTTTTTATCCTTTGTATCCCTTTCAAGAATTTTTATTGATTTTAATGTCTTATCACCGGAAAGGTCGGACACCACATAATTTTTAAATGTCTGAATGTTTTCTATTCCCTCATACTGCTTCAAATAAATCTCATCTGCACGGATTTTGCTTCTTACAATCAGATAGACATTCTTTGCAATCGAACTCATCTCAATTGCAGTTGTAACAGCATAATTTCCGCCGCCGACTATTGCAACATTCTTATCCCTAAACAAAGGCCCGTCGCATGTTGAGCATATGCTGATTCCCCGCCCTATGTATTTTTCCTCATCCTTTACTCCGAGCCATCTGGGTTTAACACCCGTTGTAATAATAAGGGCTTTTGCGGAGAAATCCTGATCAGAAGCGGTTTTTACCGCAAATATCCCGTCTGTTTCGGATACAGAGGTGACGCTGTCAAGTTCGATTCTGATATTATCCCCCCTGACCTGCTCCTCAAACTTCTGCATCAGATCGCCGCCTGTTGTCACCCGAAATCCCATATAATTTTCAATAGCCCATGATTCGAGTGCCTGACCGCCGATATTCTCCGTAATAATCATACAGGATAGCATCTTTCTGGCACAGTACATAGCAGCTGTAAGACCGGCAGGCCCTCCCCCGAGTATTAAGGCATCATATATTTCAGGTGCCTCCTCACTTCCGAATAATTCATTTAAACGTTTTGTGTCAAAGCCCAGTATCACTTCGCCGTCGATTACGGTTACAGGAACACCGTACTGGCCGGAAAGATCAACCATCTCTTTGGCAAGATCAACATTTTCGCCCACATCTATGTTTGTATAGAGCACGTTGTGTCTGTCGAGATATGCCTTTAAAAGACGGCAGTACTGGCAGGTTTTTGTGGAGTATACTTTTACATCAGGCATAATTACTGCTATAAATGCCGATGATATTTAAATGTGTCATAGAGCAGAAAAAAAGTGTTTTTTAGGCAGATTATTCAATTTCCTTAAACATTCTTGCAGGAACACCGCATATGGGGCATTGTGCGGGAATTTCATCGAATTCGATATTGCCGCATACCGGGCATAAAAAGATTTTTTTAACAGAGAGATCCTCCCCGTCCGATACAGCATCCAGGGCTTTTTGATATTTACCCGCATGAACCTCCTCTGCCATCATTGCGTGGGTAAATACAGTCTTTGCCTCAGTATTGTTCTCTTCTTCTGCACTCTTTACAAACGAGGGATACATCTTATCGTACTCCTCGGTTTCACCTGCAACAGCACCTTTAAGATTCTCTTCGGTTGAGCCCACCTTCTGCATCACAAACAAAAGCCTCTTTGCATGTATCGCCTCGGCCTCAGATGCAGCTTTGAAGAGTTTTGCGACATTCGGGTATCCTTCGGCCGCTGCTTTCTCTGAAAAACTGCTGTACTTTCGGTTGGCCTGTGATTCGCCTGCAAAGGCTTCTTCTGCATTATCTTTTGTAGTCATGAAATTCACCTTTCTGTATAACGAAAAATAATGATTTTTATTCTATAAATGATTATTCTTAAAAAAGAGAAAGGACGGATTTTAAACTTATTTTAAAAACAATTAATCAGGTCTGGCCGGCGTCTGTCGCAGCGATATTATTGGAATCATAACATTCTAGTTCTCTTTTTGCCCGGAAAAATACAGGAATTGAAATTGCCTCAATTAAAAGAACATAAATTATGAGATAAGAGACCGACATTGTATACAAAAACCCAATTAAAGTGCTCCCGATAAGCCATGAAACTCCGTAAACCGTATTGAATATGCCATAAACCGTACCTCTTTTTGAGATGTGTGTATAGTCCGCAACTGCGGCTCTTAAAATTGTCTCCTGTATTCCCATAACACAGCCCCAGATAACGGCTGAGATAATGGCAAATGTATAATCTGACGAGAATGCAAGAATTGGAATCATAATCACCATAACGGGCAGCAGAATCAGAGTAATCAGGCCCTTTTTGTCGTAATATCTTCCTGCAATTAACGCCGCAACGGCATCAACACCCATTGCGATTGCATAAAACAGCGGAATCTGTGCATTCGGGACAAGCCCGGTTGAGCTGAAATGAAACGCCATTATCGGAAATGCGACAAAACCGCACATTGTAAGGGCAGTAAAAAGACCATAGGGAAACAGGCTTTTTAAGGGCGGCGCCGGTTTTTCCAAAATCGCATTCTTTTCATATGATACCGGATCAGGAATTTTGCTTCTTACAATGAGAAGAGTTATGATCATCAGGATAAACGGTATCAAAAGGAGACTGAATCCTGAATTAAATTCACCTCTTGCAAGATATACCGCGGTAAATATTAAAGGCCCCAGTATTGCACCAATCTGGTCAAGTGCCTCATGGATGCCAAAACCCCATCCGCGTCCGACCTCTGATGTAATATTTGAAAGAATGGAATCCTTTGCAGGCGCCCTTATCCCCTTTCCCATTCTCTCGACAATAAAGAGCATTGCCGCAATCTCCCAGGAACCGGCAAATGCCAGAAGGGGGACTGCGATGAGCATCCCGTATCCGATAAATGTTAAGGCCCAGTAATGTTTTGTCGTATCGGCGATATATCCGGACAGAAGCCGGAGGGCATATCCCGAGAATTCCCCAAAACCTGCCACAATTCCGACAGTTAACGCAGAAGCACCAAGGATATACAGATACGGCCCTGTGACACTCCTGGCACCCTCATAGATAATATCCCCAAACATTGCCACAATTCCGAAAAGAAAAATAAAATAGTAGCTTTTTCTTCTTCCAGGAACATTGCGTGGATCATCTTCCATATTTGTAATATACAAAATTGTGTGATAATAATATGTTCTCTTAAAAAAAACAGCTGTATCCTAAAATACGGTGAAGGGGAAAACAGGGAAGATCAAACGATAAAAAATATTGAAAAAAAGGCAGAATTTAAAAAATACAGGAATAAATTCCTGCATTTAAGGCAAAGATCTTTTTTTCAGTCCTCCAGCGTTGAGATATCACCGGGGTCAAGACCCATCTCCTGAGCCTTTAAGACACGCCTCATGATCTTCCCGCTCCTTGTTTTGGGAAGGGACTCAACAAACCTGATATCAGACGGCATCGATATCGGCCCGAGCGTCATCCTGACGTGATACTTAAGCTCGTTTTCAAGCTTTTTACTGCCCGTATAACCTTCTTTTAGTATCGCAAACGCCTTTATCAGATTTCCTTTGAGATCATCCGGCACTCCGACACATGCTGCTTCCGCAACTGCCTCGTGCTCAATTAAGGACGATTCCACCTCTGCCGTTCCGATGTTATGACCTGATACAATGATTACATCATCAGAACGGCCTATGATTTTGATATAGCCGTCTTCATCCTTAATTGCCATATCGCCGACTGTGTAGCAGCCGGGAATGTCATTCCAGTAGCTTTCATACTTATCCCTGTTCTTCCAGACACCTCTCAACATCGAAGGCCATGGTGTTTTTAAGACCAGACGGCCACGTGTTCCGGGCTCAACAGGATTGCCCTGCTTATCAACCACGTCCGCAACCACGCCGGGTATAGGCTTTCCGGCGAAGCCGGGCTTCATCGGCTCACCGATAACCGTTGTGATCATATGCATTCCGGTCTCCGTCTGCCACCATGTGTCAACAATCGGAAGTTTACCCTTGCCGATTACCCGGTGGAACCACTCAAACGCCTCGGGGTTTAAGGGCTCTCCGACCGAACCAAGTATCCTTAAACTGTCAAGGTTGTATTTGTTCGGCCAGGAATCGCCATACTTCATAAACATCCTGATCGCAGTCGGTGCAGTATACATGATGGTAACACCAAAGTCTTCCACCATCTCCCACCACACCCCGAGATCAGGGAAATCAGGCGTTGTCTCTGTGAAGAGGATTGTTGCACCCGCTGCCAGAGGGCCGTATACAACGTAGCTGTGGCCTGTGATCCATCCGGGGTCTGCCGTACACCAGTACACATCGGAATCCTTCATGTCGAATATGTATTTGGAGGTGTAGTATGTACCGACCATATATCCTGCGCAGGTGTGCAGAACACCTTTTGGTGTTCCTGTCGTTCCACTTGTATACAGGATAAACAGCGGGTCTTCAGAGTCCATTACCTCGGGTTCACAGTCAAAACTCTCACCTTCAACGAGATCATTGTAATCCATCTCCATCTCGGCATAGAGCTCAATTTCCGGCTTTGTCCTTCTGTAAACGATGACACGCTCAACTGACGGGGCGTTTACGATAGCCTCGTCAACAATTCCCTTCAGGTTGATTGTCTTACCTCGCCTTATGCTCACATCCGCAGTTATAACCAGTTTCGCCTGGGAATCCACAATTCTCTGATGAAGTGATTCCGATCCGAAACCGGCGTAGACGATTGTGTGTATGGCACCAATCCTGGCACAGCCGAGGATTGCAATGATATGCTCAGGGATGAACGGCATATAGAAGCAGATGCGGTCACCTTTTTTCACACCCAGCTTTTTTAAGCCGTTTGCAAACCTCATAACCTCACGGTAGAGCTGGCGGTAGGTAAGAAGCCTCTCGCTTCCGTCATCACCCTTCCAGATCAAGGCAACCTTGTTTTTTCTGCTGTTGTTTACATGCCTGTCAAGACAGTTTGTGGTGATGTTTAGTTTGGCACCTGAAAACCATCTGGCATCAGGATAGTTCCATTCTAAAACACTGTCCCACTTCTTCTCCCATTCGAGCTCGCCTGCAATACCCTCCCAGAATTTTTCAGGGTTTTTTACAGACTCGCGATAAACAGTCTCATAGTCTCCCATCCATCTGTAATCTCTATACGATGAATCGGGAACATACACAGGAGTTTTTGTCATCTCTTCTTCTTTTGTCACAGACATCCCTCCATAACCTCAGGGTCGTTTTTTACATTATTAATCATTAACAATTATATAGTTTTCGGACGAAAGGATATTCGTTAATTGCCGATTTTTGCAGAGATATTTATCAGAGCTTTTCCTTTTATTACGATTTGCGAATTTAAAGCGCTACATCTATTAGGAATGCAGGATATATGGAATTTTAAGTGAAACGGGGGAGAAAACGAATATTTTATGAAAAAAATCAAAGACACCAGGGCAGAGGACAGGCCGCGTGAGAAGATAGAAAGACTTGGTGTAAAAAATCTTAAAAACCGGGAGCTTATAGCCGCAATCATAGGACGCGGAGTTCCCGGAAGGGATGTAAATCTGATATCCTCAGACATTGAAAAGCTCCTTGACAGAACAGAAGGGATACCGGAAGTATGTGAACTCAGGTCAATAGAGGGAATCGGACTTTCGAAGGCATCCCAGATAGTTGCCGCATTTGAACTTTCAAGGCGTTATATGGCAGAAAATATAACAAAGGTCACCTGCCCCGAAGATGTGCTCCCGATGGTTGAATACCTTAAGGGAAAAAAGCAGGAGTATTTTGTCTGCATCACCTTAAACGGCGCCGGCGAGGTTATAAAAAGCAGAGTAGTAACCATAGGAATCCTAAATCACAGCCCTGTACACCCAAGAGAGGTATTCTCCGATGCAATAACAGACAGGTGTGCATCAGTCATATTTGTCCACAACCATCCTTCCGGAAATCCCGAACCCTCACAGCAGGACCTGGAAATTACAAAAAGACTCCTGGAAGCCGGAAAAATACTGGGAATAGATGTTCTGGACCATCTTATCATATCACAAAGAGGTCATGTCAGCTTTAAAAAAAGAGGCCTTATTTAATTTTTTAATATTTCATATCCGGTATTATTCAGCTTTCTTTTCAAACTTTTCCTTATCTGCAATAATTCTGGTGCACATATCAAACGATTTTTTGTAGGCATCCTCAAGGATTTCAGGTCTGGTTTCAATATCTTTTATATTATCCATGTCATTCTGGAGAACTTCACCCCAAAAGGGGCAGTCAACAATATCACAAAAAGCATCCATTGAAAGTTTTATCCCGTCGAAATCATT
This sequence comes from Methanomicrobium sp., assembly GCF_055145805.1. Taxonomy (NCBI): domain Archaea; kingdom Methanobacteriati; phylum Methanobacteriota; class Methanomicrobia; order Methanomicrobiales; family Methanomicrobiaceae; genus Methanomicrobium; species Methanomicrobium sp. The sequence goes on from NZ_JBSREC010000050.1 coordinate 10,401, forward strand.
TAATATATTCATGCCGCCGATTGACAAAAGAAGAGTTTTTCTCCATTTTTTTTGCTCCTTTGATATTAAAGGCTCATGACGCACATATTTTGCCATGAAATATACCTGAAACCTGTCCATAAAAGATTTAAGGGCTCCCGGAATTCCCATAGTCATTACAGGAGTTGCAACAATGAGTCCGTCCATTGACTTAAATCTCTTGAGAAAGGGCGAAAATTCATCATTTATCATACATCCCTCATTCTTCTCACAGTAAAAATGCTCCATGCAGGGCGAAAATTTAAGCGCTGTCACATCCACCTTCACAACACTGCAGCCGGCATCCTCCGCCCCTTTAATCGCCTTTTCAAGGAGTTTTGCAGTATTTCCGTCAGGGACCGGACTCCCCATGAGTGCAATAATCTTACAAGTCATAATAAAGTTTATCAATACCTCAAAGGACTTAAACCTAATCCCGATTTAAGCACCATAATACGCTATAATTCCGAAATTACTTTTTTACGAAAAACTATATTACACCATTTTGAAAAGATTAACCATGAAAATACTCGGCGTCAGTGCAAGTCCAAGAAAAGGAGGAAACACTGATATAATACTCAAAGAAATTCTTCGCGGGGCGGATGAATGCAATGCCGAAACAGAAGCCGTATTTCTCAGGAGTTATACAATTAATCCCTGTGTCGGGTGTGAAATGTGCAGAAAAAGTCTCACATGCTCCCGTTTTAATGACGGGATGAGCCTCCTGTATCCAAAAATCGAAGAGGCCGATGTAATTATTCTTGGATCTCCGGTCTACAACTACAACGTAACAAGCATGATGAAATCCTTCATCGACAGACTATACCCGTACTATATATTTTCAAATGACCGCCCCAGAAAATATACTTCCCGGCTTGCCGACAAAGATCGTAAATCCGTTGTATTTTCAGTAGCCGAACAGACTGACCCGAAAGAGACAGGGTTTGCAACAGAGGCCATGTCAATGCCCCTTGAGGCACTGGGGTATCAGACGCTGGAGAAATTTCAGGTCTCAGGATTTTTGGATAAGGGAGCTGTGCTTCATGACGAGAATATTCTCAGAAAGGCTAAACTGCTGGGAATGAAAATTGCAGAACATAAATGAAATAATTCATATACGCCTTTTTTTAATTAATTAAAAGATTATTTGCCTGCTTTGAAAAAATAAAGAGTGAATGGAACAGCAATACAGCAAAAGAACTAAATAGATTAAATCTTAATCAAGGGTTAGGGTGAAATTAATGAGTGAAGCACCAGCAAGAGTGAAAGCCGGGGATAAAGTCGGCAAGGGAAAGTATGTCTGTATTGACTGCGGATACGAGTTTAAAGTGGAAGATTCCCAGCAGGATTTAAGAAAATGCCCTAAATGTGCCTGCGAGATGTACGACTGTTTACCCATCACTCATATCAGAGATGATGTGAAGACACCGGAAGATGCAAGACATCCTCCGAAGAGATAAAATCAACTTTTTAGAACACGGAGGTTCTTAAAATGGTTAATGTAAAAGAAGAAGGCGAGGAGTTTATCTGCCAGATATGTGGAAATATTGTTGAGGTAAAAGAAGTCGGCGGCGGCGAACTTGTATGCTGTGGTGAGCCGATGGAACTTATGGAGAAGTGATTATTATGTGCGGTGGAATGGACGAACTTGGAAAAAACATTGGAAAGGTTCCTGAAATATTTAAGGAACTTGAAAAGACAGACCCGTCAATGCATGAGAAGATTCTGGCATTTGACAACATGGTCTGGAGTGACGGTGCACTGACACGTCAGCAGAAGAAGATTATTGCAATCGCAATTGCAGCATCGCTTCGTGACGGGCATGCGGTTTCTGCCCAGATGGCCGGAGCCAAAAATCTCGGCATCAAAAAAGAGGAGATTGAAGAGGGCTTAAGAGTCGCTTTTCTCCTTGCCGGAATGCCTGCATACGTGTACGGCAAATCACAGCTTGAAGAAGTATTCAGATAAACAAAAATATGGGGGGATTTTAAAGATGTGTATGGATATGGACCCCTGCGATTACGAGGAGTTCTTTTCGATGCCGGTTATTGGAGAACCGGCACCGGAATTTGAGGCAGTAACAACGCAGGGTCCGATAAAACTCTCTGACTATATCGGTCAGTGGGTAGTTCTTTTCTCACACCCGGCAGACTTTACGCCGGTGTGCACCACTGAATTTATGGCCTTTGCAGGAATTTACGATGAATTAAAAGCGATGAACGTTCAGTTGATCGGTCTTTCGATTGACAGTGTGCATTCGCACCTTGCATGGGTCAGAAACATAAAGGAGAAGATGGGTGTTGAGATACCATTTCCGGTTATCGCAGATCTCAGCATGAATATTGCGAACCTTTACGGAATGATTCACAAAGGACAGAGCAGTACGGCTGCTGTTCGTGCTGTATTCTTCATCGACCCTGAAGGAAATATACGGGCGATGATCTACTACCCGCTCTCTAACGGAAGGTATATTCCGGAGATTATAAGGATATTAAAGGCGTTTCAGACGAGTGATGAACATCACGTTGCAACACCTGCTAACTGGCAGCCCGGCGACAAGGTGGTCGTGCCTCCGCCTTTAACCCAGAAGGACGCGGATGAGAGACTTACAAAAGGCTACGACTGCAAAGACTGGTATCTCTGCATGAAGGATATCTGAACAACTCATCTCTTTTTTTCAGATCCTGTAATTTTTAAGTTTTTCCGGAGCATTGTCAACATAATGCCGCGGAATTATGTGTATATGCAGATGCATTACAGTCTGCCATGCCGCATCCCCTGCGTTTATTATGATATTATATCCGTCGGGAGAATATTTTTTATCCAAAATATCCCTGCACGCTGATACCATATCCCACATTGCATCCCTCTCCTCTTTTGTTGCATCAAAATAGAAGGAAAAATGCCTCTTCGGTATCACAAGAACATGTCCGGGCAGCACAGGAAAGTCATCATTTTTGGCATAACAAAGCTCTCCGTCTGAAATTACAGTATCACTCTCAGGATTACAGAACGGACAGGATTTAACCTTTTTTTCTTTCATATCTCAAAAAACCTCATATGTATAAAAACCGGTTTTTTAATTTTTCCGGTATAATTTCTTTTCATCACAGTTTTCATGTACGTTTTTATAGAAATACCTACTAATAGCCACTTAATATGACAATATCTGTCCTTGGTTTTGCGACAAGTCCGAGAAGGCATGGAAACTCTGAGGATCTTCTGGATATTCTCCTCGAATATATGGAAAAAGAGGGGGAGGTAAAAACAGAGAAGATTGCACTCTCAGAGTATGATGTAAAACCATGCAGAGGCTGCAATGCTTGTGAGAATAAAGGAGAATGTATAATTGAAGACGATACAGAAAATCTTCTTGAAAAGATAATAAAGGCAGACGTTGTTGTACTCTCATCTCCAATATACTGCATGGGACTCTGTTCGCAGGCAAAGGCGTTTATCGACAGGACACAGGTATTTCGTTCAAGAAAATATGTCCTCGGGATGCCTGTCGCACCGCCGGAAAAAATCGGGAAGAGAATGGGGGTATTCCTCTCAACTGCCGGGCAGGACTGGGATTATGTGTTTGATGCTGCAATTCCGACAGTAAAATGCTTCTTCCATGTAAGCGATGTAAAAGACAAAGACATTGAATACCTGATGATAAACAATGTTGATAAGAAAGACGAGATAAAAAAGCATCTGACAGCAAAAAAACAGGCAGAAGAGCTTTCATCCGCAGTTCTAAAAAAAATTAGGGAATTAAAGGAGTCCTGAAATGGTTTTGGTCATGGGTATATCCGCGAGTCCGAAGAGATATGGAAACACAGAAAAACTGCTTGATTCCTTTTTAAAAGGCGCAGAGTCGGCAGGTGGAGAAATTGAGAAGGTACTTCTTAAAAAACTGCATTATAAAAGCTGCCAGGCCTGTAATGGCTGCCATAAAACCGGAGCCTGCATAATAACAGACGATTTCACACCGCTTTATGAGAGGATTCTGAATGAAGTTGACATTCTTGTTCTTGCATCCCCCATATACTCGATGACAATTACAGCGGAGATGAAGAGCTTTATTGACAGGGGCCAGTATCTCTGGGCAAGAAAATTTGTCAAAAAAGATCTCACATTTGATATGGAGCACTTAAAAACCCACAAGGGAATATTCATATCCACCGCAGGACAGGACATGGATAATGTCTTTGATGCAGCATTTCCGGTGGTCAGGGCTCTTTTCAACGATGCCGGCTTTGACTACTGCAAAAACATAACAGCACAGGGAATGGACGTCTATGGAGATATTGAAGGCCATCCGGGCGCCTTAAAAGAGGCAGAAGAGGCAGGAAAAAATGTGGTTTTAAACCTCTGCAACAATAATCCCGCAAAAAAATAATTATCCACCGTCCCGTTTTTATCAGAACAGCAAAACAGTTTAATCTTTCACAACATCATTATTTTAATCAGACCGGAGGAAAGTTTCTGACAGACAGCAGTTGCCAAAGTTACGAAAAAAGACGCCTTGACCTTATATCTGATATTTCAAAGGCTAAGGATGAAGAAGAGGAAAAACTCAAAAAAATTCCGGGTTTTTCACTAAGAAAAGGCCACACAACCCTGATTGTTATTATTGCCATATTTACAAATATATTACTTTTCAGCTATGACAATGAAAACTACCTTAATTACTGGGTCATATGTGCATTCATCTTTTTGATGGTAAACCCGTTTTTGATGATGATACCAACTGAAAGAAAATCATTCAGACTGCCTAAAAAAAACAGGGATCTTAACAGAAAAGAGGCTCTTGCCGAGGTGAAAGCAGGACTTAAAGCACTTAAATTTGAGAAAAAAATTCTCTCGGAGATGGCATGGAATCTCTTCTTCATAAACTGCCATCCGCTTGTCCCGGGATTTATGCTGCTCTTCACAGGAAATATAATCTTTGCGACGTTTGGATATTTTACAGGCGCATTTGAGTTTACATCGTCCATTATAATCATAATCCAGTCTTCTGCGATAATTCTGTTTTATATCGGAATAATGGTAGTTAAACCCTATTCGTCAGGATTTTTTTCAGGCCTTTTAGGTGTCAGTATCAAAGTGAAAAAGCATTATAAATCAGGATGGATTTCGGTTTTAAAATACGTACTCCTTATATCCATAGTTGCGGTAATTGCCGGGATTCTGATAGTATTTGCTCTTGTTCTTCCCGGAATGTCACTTGGAAGGGTTATGACCATAGAAAATGTGGACTTTAAGGTAGTCATGTTTCTGCTGATATTCGCATCACAGGTAATTTTTGTCAGGTACCTCCAGGGCAGCTTCAGTAAAAATCTTGTGAACGGATTTATGTCATACAAAACCGAAGTATTCAGAGACGGTTTTCTAAAAGCACTCGGGAATATCCCGAAATCCACTGAAGGGCTCTCAGAAGAAGAAGTTGCAGAAAACTGCAATATTATGGAGAATATCGAACTTGCATCCGTTAAAATCAGATTTTTAAAGACAGATCATCATGATTTCTTCGGGTACTTCCCTGTCTGCATGATTGTTCCCGACATCGGCCTGATCCTTGAGCTGATTGATAAATACAAGGTATATAAAACTGATAACAACAGCTGATTTTTTTCAGTCCCTTTTTTATATATATAAATCCCAGTGAATAAATATTGAAAAAAGAGAAGATCTTATCAGGGATCTTTTGCTTTTTTTTATGGGAGAAATTAAAAATGAAAATTTCACACTTTAAATTCAGCAGAACCGCAATAGTTTTGTTTTTTATTTTTATCTTATCTTTTAGTGTCCCCGTATCAGCAGTGACTGAAGAGACGACTATTGGCGGAGTTGTTACAAAGATGACGCCGGCTGATCAGACGATGGAGATTAAGGTGGACAGGATCTGGAACGGTGCGACATGGACAGGAGTCTCTGTTACTTTCGTTACAAAAGAGATGATTACAGGAACAGTTCCCAACAGTTACGTATTCGACAAAATTTCTATCGGAGATCCGGTTCAGGCCACATTCACAGGAGACGAGGAGCAGATAGCAACATGGGAATGCATAGGAAAGGTTCAGTATGGTGGCTCCAATGGAAAATTCTTATCAGACGCTTTTGGTGATCCGAAGTATCTGATATCCCCGCTTTTTAACAATTTCAAGATTACATACAACATGAATCCGGACTGCAACAAATGCACGGGCTCAACATGCACTGCAGATTACGCCAGTCTCAGGGTATCGCAGGGATGGGAAGAGAAGAACTACGCAACCGAATATACAATAGAAAAAGGCGAGAGGCATGTATTTACAAGCCCTGAAGGATGCGAGTCAGAATTATCTGTAACATTCATCGAAGGAGAGGCCGGAGCAGGAACATGTCCGGGATACGCTGCCATAACAGGACCTGCCCCTGTCAGTGATTTTGTAATCAGCGTTGTTCAGAAGGGAACGGTTTCTGATATGATACCCTCACCTCCATCTCCCACAGTTCAGACAAAAACACAGCAGAACACTCCGCAGCCAACACAGTCGCCCGGATTTGTATATATCGGGGCACTTGCGGGAATATTTGCAGCTGTTTTGATTGTGCGAAATAAATTCTAAATCTTTTTTTAATTTAATCTTAATTAATCAGAAAAAACAGAGAAAAAGATCAAGGGCATTTTTTAATTTCTGGTAAAAAAAAGATTGAATTAATTCTTATTCAGAGAATTGCATTTATTATCATCGTTAAAATTCTGCCGTAATCATATGAGATCAAAAGAATTGCAAGTGATGCAACAATCATGACGCCAAAAATAACAGGATTCCATGAAAGAATCTTTCTTCCGTCAAGGACACTCACCGGCAGAAGGTTGAAGAATGCAATCATTGCGTTTACGGAAAGACCTATTGTTCCTGTCATAAACAGTAAAAATGCCAGAAAACTGTCTGTAAACGGATAACCAAGAGCTGCACCTGCAACAATCATCAAAAAGAACGGAATGCACAGAACAAGATTTGTCAAAGGTCCGGCGACCGATATCATACCGTCCTCCTCCTTCGTCATCGTCCTGCCCTGCTGTGCGTAGATTACTGTTGCACCCGGCGCTGCAAAGACAACACCGACAAGTGCCGCAAGTGCTACTGCCACAAGAAGCATCTGATTGTCCTTGTGAAACTCCGCCCAGTAACCATATTTCATCGCGGTAAACTTATGAGCAAGCTCATGAAGCAAAAACCCGACGCCTACTGTGAATAAGGATATCACAAAGAAAAGTATGAAAATAGAAGGTGTTAAGCCTCCGCCCCTTATGAAAAGAAGTGTGAATGCAAGCGCAATTGCAACCCACCCTATGATAAGATCATTTCTCTCCCTTGCAGGTATCCGTGATATAATATTCTGAATCATCTATACCTAATATTTGAATCAACTGTAACATATTCCTGTTGGATGTGACCACACCGACAGTCATGAAAATCAAAATTTCCGGCTTAACTTTTTTAGGGAAACAAAACAGAGATACTCTGTAATGGATCTCGAAAGTGCAAGAGAGGAAATTTACAATATCGATATGGAAATAATCAGCCTTATCAGAAAAAGGCAGGACTGTGCGAAATTCATTCATCTCGCAAAAAAAGAGGAGAATATATCAGTACGCGATGAAGGCCAGAGAGAATTAGTTCTTAAAAGAGCATACGGCCGGGCAAAAGAAGAAAATATTGACCCTGAAATGACAAAAAATATATTTGAGATACTTATCTTAATGAATGAGCAGGCGCAAAAAGAACTTGAAATTTAATTATAACTGCATAATACCGCACATATCAGAAAATTCTCCTCATCAATTTTACGGGCAGATAAAACTACATCCTTTCTTGTCTGTCCTGAACCCAAAGATGACAGTTTAAAATCATTTACAATCCCGTCCTTTCTCAGAATTGTAAAAAACTCATCCCGCAAAGGGCTTTTTTTCCATACGGCCACAAACAGTTTTCCGGATATTTCACTCTTATTTTTCCCGAAAAGCCTTGCAAAATTATTATTTACAAGTTTTATCTCAAAATCCGGGTGGGTCACAACACACATTCCCACAGGGCTTTTAAAAAAAACATCCTGATAAATAAAAGAGCCGTCTTTTTTTGTGCCGAATGGTGATGAAAAAAAGCCTGACATTAAACTTATTATGATTTTGATGCAAAAAAATATTTTTATGAGTTTTATTCAGAACTTTCGTCCTGTTTTATCATCGTCCCGATTCCGTCACGGGTAAAAAGCTCTAGCAGGAGTGTGTGATCCTTATTTCCGTTTATTATATGGGCATGGGTAACGCCGTTATCAAGACACTTTAAGGCTGCCTCAAGCTTTGGAATCATCCCGCCGACTATAACTCCGTCTTCTATTAACTTCTTTGACTCATCAACAGTCAGGCGGTGATATGTCCGTGTCCTCTGGGCATTCATAACACCGTCAATATCAGAGAGATTTACAATTTTATATGCCCCGAGAGCAATTGCAATATCGCCTGCTGCGGTGTCAGCATTTACATTAAAGCTCTTTCCCGTCCTGTCGATTGCAATAGGTGATACCACAGGAATGTATCCTTTTTCCAAAAGACCGAAAAGAAGCTCGGGATTTATCACCTCTATATCGCCCACATGTCCAAGGTCAACATCCTCCTCCTTCTCATCAACAATAACCCTTCTGCTTGCGGCCTTTTTTGCAAACATCATATTGCCGTCCTGACCTGCAAGACCCACACCTTTTGCGCCGAATTTTGTAATTAAGGATACTATATTGCTTCTGATCTTACCGACAAGAACCATCTGTGCAATCTCTAAGGTATCGGTATCTGTAATCCTGAGACCTGCGACAAACTTGGGCTCTTTTCCCATCGCCTTCATCTTCTCGGTTATCTCAGGACCGCCGCCGTGAACCAGGACTACCTTAAGACCCACATAATGCAGGAGAACAACGTCCTGAATTACAGTATCAAGAACCTCGCGGTCTATCATCGCATGCCCGCCGAGCTTCACAACAACTGTTTTTCCGTGAAACTGCTGAATATAAGGCATCGCCTCCATCAGTACGTCTACTCGTTTCATGTGGTGTACTTCCCGTTTATTTCCACGTATTTTTCAGTCAGATCGCATCCCCATGCAGTCGCCGACTTATCTCCGCAGCCTAAATCAAGATCAAACATGACAATTTTGCCCTTCATAAGCGCCTTTGCGGCCGCAAGTGCATCCGGATGATATTTATTGTCTGCCTTAATCTCACCTTTATCTGCAAGAACAACAGTATCTTTTCCGTCTGATATATTAACTGTCACGCAGTCTGGGTCAAAAACAACTCCGGCACGTCCTGCCGCTGCAATAATTCTTCCCCAGTTGGGATCTTCACCGTAAACCGCGGTCTTTACAAGCGGCGAGCCAACAACCGTTCTTGCAATTTCAGCTGCATCCTCCTCTGTTTTTGCGTTTCTGACAGTTACCTCAATCATCTTCGTCGCACCCTCACCGTCCTCTGCAATCTGTTTCGCAAGCGATACACAGACCTCTTCAAGAGCAGAGCAGAACTCATCGTAGTTTTGTTTTCCGGACAGACCTGTTGCCGTTAAAAACACACAGTCGTTTGTTGAGGTATCGCCGTCCACAACAACACGGTTAAAACTGCGGTTTGCCGCAACAGAAAGAGCGGATTTTAACTCTTCCTTTGAAAGTTCACAGTCGGTGTACACAAATCCGAGCATTGTTCCCATGTTGGGAGCAATCATGCCGCTTCCCTTTGCAATTCCCGCAACACTAAAGCCGGGCCTTACACAAAGTGCATGCTTTGGGAAGAGATCAGTAGTCATTATTGCCTTTGCGGCATCTGCCTCGGCATCAGAATCACACCTTAAATCAGGCGCAATGCGCCTGCACTGCTCCTCAATCAGTTCAATATCCAGAAATCTCCCTATAACACCTGTACTTGCAACTCCCACCCTGTCAGGAGTCGTTGAAAATGCAGGGGCTGCAATATCTGCCATCCTTTTGGCATCCAAAAGACCCTGCTCACCGGTATATACATTGGCATTTCCCGAGTTTATGATGATTCCGTCTAAAAATCCCTTCTCCATCTTCTCCTTCATTAAAATTACAGGAGAAGCTGCAAAAATATTCTTTGTAAAAACAGCCGCTGCAGTCCCTTTTGCTTTTATAAGCGCAAGACCGTACTTCCCTTCCTTAATTCCGGCTGCAGATACTCCTTTGACTGCACAGATGCTCTTCACGTCTCTAATCACTCTCGTATTCGGTTTTTCCGTCACCCATGCTTATTCCGCGTACAATATCCTGACGGGTTACAATTCCAACCAGCCTGTCATTGTGCATAACAGGAAGACGTGCTATTCCCTCTGCAAGCATGAGTTTTGCACCCTCTTCAATATCGGCATCAACATCCACTGATACAACATCACCACTCATAATATCGGATACAGGGCTGTCGCCAATATCTGAAAGCGCTTTTTTTGTCTTCTCCCAGTTTACAAATTCCCTGATCGGCACCTCAATTATCTCAAGGGGTGAAGGCAGCCAGAGATCATCGCTCAAATCCCCGGTCTCAAGAAGAGAGAGGATATCAGTCTCTGTAACAATTCCGACAACACGTTCACCTTCCATTACAGGCAGTCCTCCGATTCTGTTCTTTCTGAGTATTCCGGAAGCATCACGGACCTTTGAATCCAGCATAATGGTTATCGGATTAGGGGTCATCACATCTTTAATCAGCATTTTAAACTCTCCATATATTTTTTCAGGGAAACACCGGCGCAGTCATAAGGCCGTCATTCTCTTTAAACCCGCACATTATATTCATGTTCTGTATTGCCTGTCCGCTTGCACCTTTAACAAGGTTGTCGATTGCGGATACTGCAACAACTCTCATTCCCTCACTCTCTATTTTTATGTCACAGAAATTGCTCCCCCTGACTCCTCCAAGGGTGGGATTCTGCAGACGCACAAAAAATTCATCTTTATACATATCAGAGTAGAGCTTTTCCGCATCTTCCTGGGATATCGGACTGTTTAGAAGGATGTGGGCAGTTGTTAAAATCCCACGGTTTACAGGCAGAAGGTGGGGTGTGAAATGACATTTTGCCTTTGAACCCAGAAATGCCGCTTCCTGCTTCATCTCCACCAGATGCCTGTGATTTGTCATCTTATAAGCCGTCAGATTGTCTGCAACATTTGTATACTGGTTTACAGCCGACGGAGTCGTTCCCGCACCGGAAACTCCGGTCTTTGAGTCATATATTATTGTATGTGCCAGCTCTGCAAGGGGTGCTGATGCCAGAGTTGCACCTGTCGGAAAACATCCGGGATTTGCCACAAATTCCGATCCTTTTATCTCATCTCTGTGAAGTTCACAGAGACCGTAAGGCGCCTCAAAGTATGCAGTATGTGAAACGCCGTAAGTATTCTCATAAACATCCCTTGGCAGTCTGTAATCAGCACTAAGATCAACGCATTTTATACCGCGTTCCTTAAGATCCCCAGCATAATTCATTGCGGCTGTATGCGGAACAGCAAGAAACACAAAATCGGCATCGATGTCACTGACATCAGGATTTGTAAATGAAAGACTGCAAAGGCCTTTTAAATTCGGATGCACCGAATGAAGGAGTTTTCCCTCCTCCTTACGGGATGTGACAGATGTAACCGCGGCTTTCGGGTGTGACAGAAGGAGACGGACAAGATCTCCTCCTGTATAACCGGATGCCCCGATGATTGCAATATCCATAATAAATAGTATTGTTTTCAGTCGGAATTAATCCTTTGTGCCATATCGCATATAAAGCCTGTTTGCAAGGGTTTCTATCCTCTCACGTCCTTCCAGACCAAGAATTAAGTCCTCGGGAAGACCTGATGCTCCATATTGTGCACCGAGCCATGCACCACATATAAACCCTATAGTATCAGTGTTTCCCCCGACACTGACAGCAATATCCAGAAAGTCGGGGTCTTCTCCGAAACGTTCTATGAGATAGAATGCCATCGGCAGGGTCTGATAGACGCTTACGTCATTTCCTATAACAGGAAGGGCAGACTCCGGGCTTATCTCCTCTTCTGCAATTCTTAGTGCCTCACCTGTCTTTAAGCCAAGACTCTGATCCTCTAAAAATGCATTCTTCTGTGCCTCATGAAGCGGGTTTTCATCACCGTCAATTGTGGAACGTATAAGAGTTGCAAACGATATCGCAGCAGCGTGTGCACCGGGATGCGTATGAGTCACAGCACATGCCGCTGCAAGATTCTCCCTCATCTCAACAACATCATGATAGACAAGTGCAAAGGGCAGACCAAGCGGTATGCAGCCCGATGTTGTTGAGGAGCATCCGGAATTTTTTAGTCCGTCTTTTAGCATATGTCTGCATGCAGTAGTGATTGTCCCGTCAGGAAAACGGAGTTTCCCTGCCACATGAAGACTTTTTACTGATTCTGCATAATTTTCCGTAGTGAAATTTCCGCTCGCAAAAAGTTCAGATGCCACAAGTGCAATCTGGGTGTCATCCGTATACCCCCCGGCCATAAGATTGTCATTCGGATGACGTCTTGGAGCTTTTTTAAATCCGCTCTCTTTTAATTTCCGGGAGGGCGGAGATGTCTCATAAGGCATCCCCAGGGCATCTCCTATTGCTGCCCCAAGCATGGCACCCCTGTATTCATTCTCCATTGAATAGATTATTGAAAATATACAGAGATTAACTCTTCGCAGAATTTGAATCAAAGAACAGTAATTTTCAGAACAATCTCCAAAAACCCTGAAATAAATATATTGAACATACTTATTTAGTACTAAAAATATAAACTTTATATATAAACAATTCACTTAGTAGTGAATTTTTGCCAGAGGTATGTCTTATGTTGAATATTTTGATGGTGGACGAACAGCCGGAGATCCTTGAAATTGCCGGAATACACCTGAAAAAATATGGAAACTATTCAATAGATGAAGCCTATTCGGCAACTGATGCACTCGCAAAACTGAATCATAAATCATATGACGCAATTATATCTGATTATGAAATGCCGGAGATGGACGGCCTTACTTTTTTAAAAGAGGTTCGAAGAATAAATCCTTCAGTACCTTTCATTATTTTTTCAGGCAAGGGAAGAGAAAAAGTAGTAACAGAAGCATTCAGATTCGGTGCCGACGGATACGTTCAGAAAGGAAATGATCCCAGATCACAGTTTACAGAGCTTAATCACCAGATAGATATTGCATCAAAGAGAAGGTCTGCAGAAAGCGAACTCAGAATGAAGGAATATGCAATAGAGAGCTCCTTTAACGGCATATTCATGTTCAACGAAAAATATCTCATATCATATGTAAACAATGCCGCAATGAAACTTCACGGGTACGAATCAAAAGCAAATGTAATCGGAAGAAACATCGCGGATTTTTTTAATTTAAAACCTGAAAACAGTGAAGATGACAGTGTTTTCTCCCATCTTTCAGAGAAAGGATGGTACTTGGGCGAACTCAAAGGTCTGAAAAAAGACGGCTCCGAATTTGACATTCAACTGTCTGTTATCAAAATAGAGAACCGGATGACAAAAGAGACGTATTATTTTGGATCTTATATTGACATCACAGAAAAAAAGAAGGCAGAAAAAGCTCTTCTTGAATTTATAACAGAAGCTGCAAAAAGACTTAAAGAGCCCATGCATTATATCTCCCAGAATCTTTCAGAAACAATAGATCTGATTGGAAGTGGAAAAGACCCCGATATTTTAAAGATGAAACTGTCAGTGCAGTTAAAGACAGCAGAACAGATAATTGAGAACTTAAACGAATTAAACAAAGCCATATCAAGCGGATTTGATTCAATACCTCAGGATTATAAGGACTTTTTAACAAGGTGAATATTTGTCTGCTATGGATAATGTGCTGGAAGAATTTGGTGACGGGCGTATTGTTCTAGCCATGGCTCCGGCAGATAAGATCAGTAATGCCAACGCAGAAATAGTCCGGAGCATAACCGCCGCCGGACACCGCACCATCGTCGTAACAGTAAACAACCCGTCACCTCTTCTAAAGGATCTGTACATATCAAAGGGAATTGATATCTCAAATGTGTTTTTTATCGATGCAATCACGAAGTATGCACTTGGGACACTGCCCGGCGACCTGGACAACTCAGTCTTTGTCAGCAACCCGTCAAACTTAACAGACGTGGGAATAGCCTTAACCGAGATGCTTAAGGAAAATCCCGGGGAGAAGACGTGCGTGATTATCGACTCACTCAATACAATGTTAATCTACCTCTCAACTCCCACACTGACAAAATTTGTCCACTTCCTTTCAAGCAGACTAAGACTGATGAAAAGTTTTGCTTTTTATCTCACTGTAAAAGAGGGTATTGATCCCATGCTCATGATGCAGCTCCAGACATTCTCTGATGAGAGCATCGAGATCTTAGAATAATTGTATTTTCTTTTTTGACAACCCTGCACCTTATGATACTGTGTAATTTAAAAAAAGTATTGTTATCAGAGATCAGTTTCATCCGTTTCCGAATCAGATTTCTCTTTTTTCTCTTTTCTTACAGTCCTTTCAAAGCATTCCGAAGCATCCATGTACCTTCCAAGCTTTGTCAAACATACTCCCTTTCTGTATGATGCCGCAGAATCTCCGGGATTTAAGGTTAAAACCTTATCATATGCCTCTATTGCAGCCTCCTGTTTTCCAAGCTGTTCAAGTGCAAGACCTTTTCCATACCAGCTGTTGGGATCGTCAGAGCCAAACTCTATTGCATGCTCAAAGGATTTTCCTGCATCATTGTAGCGGCCAAGATTTACAAGAAGCATACCACGTGCATTCCAGAGGGCTGCATTCTTATGATCACCCTTTATTGCATCCTCATATGAAGAAAGCGCCTCTTCATACTTCCCGATACGTTCATATGCATTTGCCTGAAGGAGAAGTGCGCCTGTAAGTTCAGGTTTTTCCGAAAGGACCTTCCCGATGAACCTGACTGCTTTCTCATACCCCCCCATGTGCATCTGGGCAGTTGCACACTGGAAGAAACTCTCAATATCACTACCTGTCGAGTTTTCAAGTGCAACTCCGTAGCTCTGAAGAGCTTCTTTATATCTGTCTGATTTCAACAGGGATTCAGCAAGCAAAAGCAAAGTGGTTTTATCAGCCGGCTGATTTTCGACAACCTTCTGATAACTTTCGGCAGCTTCGGCAAATTCTCCGAGCCTGAACTTCATATCTCCTTTTATCCTGCTGGCCGTGTTGTTTTCAGGGTCAGTCTCCAGCATTGTATCACAGGCCTCAACACAGTCCTCATATCTTCCCATGAGTGCGAGAAGCTTTGCAAGCTTTGTCCAGGTATTGATATCTTTTTCATTATTTTCCAGAATGGAAGCATAATGACCGGCAGAAAGCTCCAGATCTCCGGACTTCTCACAGAGTGCCGCGATCTCAAGCCTTGCCGGAATGTCATCCTCTTCTGCTTCAAGGAATGCATTAAACTGCTTAATAGCCTCCTTTGTTCTTCCGGCACCGGATAATGCAAATGCATAGCCGCGTAATCCAACCTTGTTTTCAGGGCAAAGTTCCAGAAACTTCTCAAATTCTTCTGCAGCTTCTGCATAACTGCATGTTTCAAGCATCAAAAGTGCCATATCAAGCAGAACTCCCGTATCATCGGGTCTGAATTCATATGCCTTCTTAAAGGACTTTGCAGCTTTCTCAAACTCTCCTGCATGCCACAGAGACGAACCCAGATCTTTCCATCCCCCCGCATCTTCTCTGTTTGCCCTCACATAGTGCTCAAATGCATTTGAAGCCTCTTTGTAACGCCCGAGAAGCCTGAGTCCGTTCGCAAGCGAGAGTGTGATCCCCTCTCTTTCCGGATCAATCTCATATACCCCGGTATATGTGTCAACAGCAGCCTCCAGGTTTCCACTCTTCTCATAGACTTCCGCTTTCTGACACAGGAGGGAAGAATCAGCGACCCCTGCATTTTCCAGGTTTTCGATTGCAGATAACGCCTCTTCATAGTGGCCTGCCCTGTCCAGGATTGTGATATAATTTCTCCAGGCACTTACATCACTTCCACCTTTTGCCATAATTGGCTCAAGAATCTCAAGAGCGGATTCATAATCACCGCCCGACATTAAAATCTCGGCTTTTTGAGCTCTGGCTGAATCGTCATCAGGTGCAAGCGAGAGGATATTGTCCATTCCCAAAAGAGCCTCCTCAATGAGACCCAGTTTTAGCCTTGCCTCTGTTATCTTCTGCCAGACGATTACATTAGAGGAGTCTGCCTCTAAAACCTTCTCAAAGCATGCAACTGCCTTTTCGTTGTCGCCAAGATGCATAAAGGCAGTTCCCTTCTTCTCCCAGAGACCTGTTTCTTCAGGGAATTTCTCAATTACCTTTGCCAGGGAGTCGGCTGCACCGCCGTACTCACCAAGACTTAAAAGAGAGTCTGCATGATTTCTCCAGGCATTCATATTGTCAGGATTTGATTCAATAATCTTTGAGAAGCACAAAAATGCATCGTCGAACTTTCCAAGATGCATCAGTGCCTCACCCTGCATCTCAAGCATCCGCGACTCCCTTACATCAATATTGAACTTTGGCCGGGATGCGGCATTCTCTTTTTCAAACAGGCTTAAGTCAATATTATTATTTATCCAGTTGACACCACTGCCCGAACCATCTATAACATGAGCAAAACTGTTTAATGCGTCATTGTATTTCCCGAGTTTTGAAAGGCAGAGTCCCCTCTGATACCACGCCGCAGAATTATCCGGAGCTACTTTTAACAGATTGTCAAAACAGAAGACCGATCGCTCATATTCACCGAGGTTTCCGAATGCAATGCCCATCATATGCCATGCAGAAATATCTGCCGGATTCTTCTTAACAACAATCTCAAGTGCATAAACCGCTTCCGAATATGCTCCGCTCCACATGAGATTTATGGCTCTGTTGAATCCGGATACAGTATCAAAAGAAGTCTCCAGGCCGATATTTTTGTAGGTCTCGGCAGCCAGAGTATAATTTCCAAGCCTTTCACATACCGATGCCCTGTGATACACAGCAGTAATATCAGAGGGATTTGCCTTTAGGGCAACATCATAAAAACCAAGGGCTTCTTCGTACTTCCCAAGCTTTTCCAAAACCTCTCCCATCTTTATTATTACAGCAATATTTGCAGAATCATTTGCCAGAACCCTGGAAAATGCCTCAACTGCACCGTTATAATCACCGGTTCTCATGCAAAGAAGCCCAAGCCTCTCCATGACAGCCATATCCAGAGGAGCCATTGTAAGCACCATTTCACAGCACTTGCAGGCACCGGCAAAATCACCCAGAGACTCGAGGGAATCTGCTTTTTTATACCATATATCAATTATTGACGAATCTGAAACGAGAACTTTGTCAAAGCATGCAACTGCTCCTGCGAAATCTCTTGAAGCAAAAAGGGAGTTCCCCAATGCCTGCCACGCATTTATATTCTCAGGAGATGCCGCAACTGCACGCTTAAAAAAACGTTCGGCATCTTCATACTTTCTAATATGCATTAATGCAGTGCCTGCCTGATAACAAAGGGCGCCGTTATCAGGTTCTATTTCAAGCGCTTTTTCAAGATTTTTAACTGCATCTGCGTATTTACCCTGATCAAACAGTGATGCAGCCTTGTCAATCCAGGGGTTGGGATTATTCCCCTGTCCTTTTATTCTGTCAAAGATTGCCATATTTAAATGCAGACTCCTAAAAGTTTTATCTCTCCAGATTTTATCTTTGTATCTTAGGCAACATAAGAATGGTGCCTAAAACCTATCTTAAGTGTTTATTCTTATCAGGAAAAATAGCTTGCCTTAAATATTTTACAAAAAATTATGGAAAAACAAGTGTCAGATTTAAAATAAAGAGCAGATATCAACAGGAATAGCAGTTTGTATAAATTTTTTTATAATTAAATTGTCTGTTACTGCCCGGATATAAAAATTACATTGCGCAAAAAAACCAACATTAAAAAGTACAAAAAAGCTCTTTTAGCCGTGCCATGATGGATGTTTGCCGGAAACAAAAAATCTGATAATGTGGGGGGGGAAATACACTCAGACCTTTTTTTGTGGGGGGGGAATTTTCCGACTCCGTTTTTTTCAGTTATACTCAAATTTCGGAAGATAAACCGGATATCCGTCAAATTATGATGGGGTTTTGGGGGGGATTGATCATGGGGATTAACGAATTTATGGGGACCGGCTTATTTTTATAACCAGAATCTGGTCAAATATTTAAACTTCCGTGCATATTATGAAAATATTAAAACGGTAACATCCTCACGCACAAAGATACTGGGGGCTTAATAATATAAATAGTTAAGTGATTGGATAATCCATATAGGAGATCCATTCTAAATTACAATATATATAGTTTTTTCAAACAGATTTATATCTTACAAAATATTATTCTTACATATATATGCAGGGCGGGAATTCGGAACATGCGGTTATATTGGATCTTTTAAAAAATAATCCGCGGGGGATGTCGTTAAAACAGATAACAGATGCCATAGGTATGAACAGAATAACAGTGGCACGCTATCTTGACATACTCAAAACTTCCGGAAGAGTTGAGATGGAGCCGTATGGTCAGGCAAAGGTCTACTACCTCTCAAACCGTATCCCGATATCAGCAATGCTTGATTTTACTTCAGGCCACATCATAGTAATCAAAAACAACAGAAAAATCATAAACGCCAACTTACCATTTTTAAATCTTTTTGATTTAAAAGAGGAAGAAATACGGGGGAAAAATATTGATGAAATATTTCAGACAGAGGACGAAGAGAACAATCTCATACCGAAGATTACAGAGGCTCTTTCCGGCAGAGAGGTATCAGAAGAGATCTGCATAAAAAAAGATGATCATGATATCTGCTTCTGGATGAAGATGCTGCCAACAGTTTTTTACAACGGCGAGCCCGGACTTACAATACTTCTTGAAGATATCACAGAAAGAAAAAGAACGGAGGAGATCATGATCCTTCAAAAAGATCTGGGATGGAAGCTTTCTGCGGCACAGACATTTGATGAGGCGCTCCCTCTTGCAATAAAGACTGCAATGTACATACTGGAGATGGATGCAGGCGGAATTTATCTTCTAAACGACAGTACACAGGAACTTGAGCTCTTCTTCTCCGAGGGGATTGGGAAGGAATTTTTAGATAATTACAGAACAGTAAAACCGGATTCTCAGATATACGAGATTGTTTCCAAAAACGGCCCCCAATATCTGAATGAAAAGGATTTTGGTATATTATCCGAATCAAACACAAATGACCTCAAAAAAGAGGGCATAATATCCCTTGCCATGATACCGATCAGGTATGACGGTAAACTTGTTGCAACCTTTCATATCGCATCAAAGAAGATGAAAGAGTTTAGCCAGTGGACAATGAGGGAGACAGAGGCACTGGCGTCCCTCACTGCCAATGTAATCATAAGAATAAAAGCAATTAATGATCTAAAAAACAGTGAAAAACGCTACAGGATGCTTTTTAATCATGCAAACGATATGATTGTCCTCAACAGATTTGAGGAGATGGAAAAAGAGGGCCGTGTTATTGAGGCAAACGATGCGGCATTAAAAAAGCTCGGCTATGATCAGGATGAATTATTCAATCTCACAATATATGATCTTGATAGAAGCCTTAAGGGAGAGAAAGTCGCCGTTAAAAAGGAAGTTCTTCTAAATGAGGGCCTGATCAAAACCAGAAGGGCACTACAGGACAAAAACGGCAATGCAATCCCGACAGATATCAGCTCCCATCTGATTTCAATAAATGATTCCAAAATGGTGCTTTCAATTATTAAGGATTTAAGAGAGACAAGTAACCGGGATTAAATTACATGACCTGGCACAACAAGAATCTGATGCAGATACTGGATGATACAGATGAGGCCCGTCATATAAATGAGCTCATGATGCTGCGCTCAAAAGAAAAAAAAGATGCAACTGCGGATGATATCTTAAACAACATCATTCATCCGACACTCGAAGACCTTGAATATTACCTGAGATATTATGCAAAAGAGGATATGAAAAAAGAAGAACTAAAAAAACTGATATCCTCATGGATAGAGGCTCAGATCAAAAAATGTTGATTTTCAGGCAGATTTCAACTTTAAGACTATTTTTAAGCCTTCTTCAGAATTACCAGGCGTCACATCCTCCGCACGTATTTCTCCTTCGTATGATGCTGCAATAAGCCAGCATACCGGAAGTCCGAGACCTCTTCCCCTTCTGCTGTCACCTTCCGGCTGAAATCTCATAAAGAGATTCTTTTTCTTGGCTTCAGGAATACCCGGACCGTTATCCTTTATTGAAATCTCAACAAAGCCGTCTTTCTCTTCAGAAACAACATCAATACAGACATCTTTCCCTCCATAGGAGAGACTGTTCTCAAATATATAACAGAAAAGATCATCGAGAAAACTTCCTGCATAAACCATTAATCCGGAAGGTGTGTAGTTTATTTTCGCCTCTGTTTTTTCAGCTGCATTCTTTATTGAGAAGTCCGGAGAGTAAGGCACAGGAGCCTCCATTTTATTGTGAATCTCTCTTATTTTTATAACTTTACTGATTATATTGCTGCTCTGTTTGATACCCATAAGCATCTTATCAAAATACGGCCTGTCATCATCGGATACAGACTCATAGAGAAGTTCGGCAAATCCCTGTGCTGCTGTATTTGCATTGTTGATATCATGCGTTAAGATATCAATATACATGTTAGCTTCACGATTTGACTCTTTTAGGGAATTATTGAGCTCAAATATTTTTTGGGCACTTAATTTACTCTCAGTTATATCTGTAAGAGTCATCACGATATTGTCATTCGGAACTTTTGATGCCGACAACATGGCGTAATTTACCTGTTTCTCATCCGAATGTATCTCCATCTCGTAATTTTCAAGCGAACCCTCGGTTTTTAAAACGGATAAAAATTCCAGACATTCTTCATCTCCACCACATAAAGAAGCCAAATCATCTTCTGATTCAGAAAAACCCCAGCCTTTCATGATCTCTGCAAACTTTCTGTTTTTTTCGATTATTCTGCCGGTTTCGCTGTCAATTACACAGACACCACCTTCAGAGTAGTCAAATATGCCTTTAAATCTCGCCCGATCTGATCTTAGATTTTTAGATATTATTGAAACAACGACTGATATGCTGATGTATACGTAAAACTGCATTGTTGCAGAGACAATCCCAAAGAAATCAGGATATATAAAGCCATATACGAGAATCAGATAAAAGACAGAGATAAAAGTCGATATTAAAACCCCTCTTCTGGGATACAGAAAAGAGACAATTATAACAGGAAAATAAAATATGTGAGAGACAACCATAATTGTGCTCTCAAAAATTATCTGATATGTAATTTCCATCATCAGAAAAAGCAAAAGAACAATCCCCAGCGACACGTATGTTGTCAGGATTTCATTGTCCAAAATTTTGGAATTGCTTTTTAATTGCATTTAAACTATCGTATTAATCTGTTTATCCAATAAAGTTTCTCATTTAATTGAAAGAAAAAATCAAGCGTAACTGATACTTTTTATTAACTAATAAATTCTTTTTTTTTGATTGAACTGATTAAAAAAATAATTTGTGCTATTTTTTCCGGAGAGAGTTTGTATATTTTATGAGACCATATATGCCGTCAGTTGAGGGATGAACCTCCATATATTTTTCAAAATCCGATATATTAACTCCTTTTTCTATCAGATATGCCATATATGCAGAGACTGCAGATGATGAAGGTGCACCGAGGTACATTCCGTTAATTTTGCCTGTTTTCTTCTCCACCTTTATCATGGATTGTCCTGTGTTTCTTTCCGGTACCGACCAGAAAGAACCGGGTCCTGACGGAGAGGGCAGAATCATCTCAAATGTATCTTTTAACTCTCCGGAGCAGAATGAATGCTCGTAAAAAAGTTTTACAGACTGGGGGATACAGCCGGGTATTTTCGGCACTTTTTCTCCAAGAATGGATTTTGCGGCACATATGCCCTGCATCCTGGCATATGGTGTCATAAAAACCTGTCCCGTGACGTCCCCTGCGGCATAGACACCTTTTACACCTGTCTCATAACCGTCATCAATTAAAATCTCTCCACGCTCACCCTTTGAAATTCCGGATATGTTTTCAGTCCGCGGAATAAGTCCTGATGCAAACAAAACCGCATCACAATCAGTTTCATACTTTTTTCCGCCGTTCTCCAATATCACGGATTTCACGTGGCTGTCTCCGCGAATCTCTCTTAAAAGTGTGTATTCCTTTAGATTTACGTCTTTTATCTCCTTTATTGCGGTTTTTCTTAATGAGTCAGGTTTATCCCTTAAAAACAGGCTTCTGGAAACAATAGTTACGTTTGATCCGAAGACGGAGAATATGTAGGAGTATTCGGCCGCAATAATACCCCCGCCGACTATTACAAGATTTTTTGGTGTTTCTTTTAAACTAAATATCGTATGCGGGTTGTAAACTCCTTCAAGGTTATTTCCTAAAATTTCAGGGATAAAAGGCCTCGACCCGGTTGCAATAAGAACCTTATCAGAATCAAGAATTTTATTGTCAACCGCGACTACAGAGCCGTTTAAATACGCCTCACCCCTTACAATCTCAACACCTGCCCCTTTCGTCTCACTGTCAAGTATTTTTGATATTGTATTCTGAATATTATTCATCTCAGTCCAAAGGTTTGCAAGCGAAACTTCCGGTTTAAGATTTAGAACAGAGAGCTTTTGAAGCTTTTTTGATTCGTCAAGAAGTTTTGCGCAGTCATTTAAACCGCAGATAACCATGCATCCTTCATGCAGGCACTGACCGCCAAGAGAGCCTCTCTTCTCAACAAGCCTGACCTCCTCGCCTGCAAGAGCAAGATGTATGGCGGCAAGCCTTCCGGCCGGGCCGCCCCCCAGAACAGTTATCATAAAAATAAAGTGTTGAATTAATTATAACAGCTCAACGCCGTCATCCAGTGGTTCTCTTAATATCTCCCCGGTGAAGGTCTCAATCTCCACAATTTTGTTTCCCCGAATCTGGACAACAGGCAGATAAACAAGATCAAGTCCGACTTTAATGTTATCCTTATCAGGCGAGACTTTGATATCCTCATAGTATATCGTATCTCCCTCGGATTTGCTGACACGGACACTTTTGGTTAAGTCTTCTGCCACCCGGTCCCTTATTTTATCCATGAGATCGCCTTTTTTCAGCTTTGCATTAAGGATCTTTGCATCTCCGGGAACATTTCTATTCTCGGGAATCAGCCCCTCCAAATCCTCAGAGTCAATATCTGTCCTGTTGCCGGATATTGTGTTTATAAGGCCTCTCTCATTAAAATTAAAGTCAATTATATGACTGTTGAATACCTTCTCACCAGTACTTTCACAAGTATACAGGAAATGCGGAATAAACACACGGTGAACATCGCCTTTTATTCCCGCAATCTGTCTTGCACGCTCTTCTGTTATTGATGACGGAAGACACGCAAGCTCCGGGCCCAAATCCACGGCGCTTATCCGGGATTCACTCTTTGCCCTCCCTTCAGACCCGAAAGATACATCCTCAAATTCAATTGCAAGAGTTTCTCCAAGCACTTCCGCCACAGTTGCCTGCCCCGAATATTTTGCAAGTTCACGATGCCCCCAGACCGTGCAGTTGCCGGCATTAAGGCCATCTTTCATAGTAAAAAGAAGTTTTTTGCAGTCTGAAACGCCATCATCTGACTGAACCCTGAACTTTTTCCTTGAAAAGAAATCTATCTCTGAGGAATCATCAGAACAGAGAACAACAAGGCAGTCTCCGCCCCCGTATGCAGTCAGATCAAACCCGCCGCTTCCTTCCTCAACATCATAAGAGGCAGCCTCAAGAATTTTTGTTATTGCATCAACAGCCCGTTCTTTTTTCATCTGATTATCCTATAAGGATCTAAAAGTGAATTATATTTTCTATAATAAGTTATTGCGATGAAAAAATTATTTTGATTTTCTTATCTCAGCGCCATGCGAATTTTTCAGATGTCTGCTTAAAAAATTCCAGTAGGTTACAAAGAAATGCACAAAACCATACGACTCGGAATAAAGTGCATGAGGATTTGCCTCCCCCGATTCTGAATCCATGATCAAAATAACCTTTTTTTTATCGATTATATAAACTCCCGATGCCCTGTTGTTCGTCATCATATCGCAGCCGCAATACTCCTCAAATATAAAAACAGAAGCGCCGGGAGGCATTTTACCATCCCATACATCAGTTATAATCTCCATTTTTACTTTATCTGTTAAATCATCAAGGATATCCAGAAGAGAGTCTTTTATAAAATCCCATTTGCTTATGAAAAGTATCTCCTCATCTGCGCATGAAAACGCCTCCCTTAGTTTTAAGATGATGTTTTCCTGCCCGGATATGCTCCAGATGCACTCCTGTTTTATCTCGGAACGTTTTGGCCGGGCCTCATAAAGTCTGTTTAAATAGCCAAGAGCAGTGTCGGCATCTTTTTTTATCGAGCCTAAAAGAGTCCTGACAGCCTCCTCAGGCGGGACTGAGCTAAACCTTTTGGGCGTTGTATTGGATATATTGACAATATTTTTATGAATTAATTTATCAATTACAGAATAAACCGATGCGCGGGGAACTCCTGATATCTCATGTATCTCGGTTGCTGTTGCGCCTTCCACCTGCAAAAGAGCCATATATACAAGCGCCTCATATTTTGTAAGTCCAAGAGACTTCAATGACTCAGTTTTTCCTTCAGATTCAGGGTAATTGTCTTCCATCGGCATACAAATATATATCCACAGCTCAAATAAATGTTGTTACAAAAATAACAACACCCCTACAACCCTATAAAAATGAGACGATAAAATATGAAATTTACATATATTGCTATGATATTGCTGATTTGCACAGCATTTACGGTTTTTCCCGCAGCAGCCGGAGAGAAATACCTATCAGGAGAACCTGAGATGAGTGTTGCGGTATCAGGAACAAATGAATATGAACCGGGACAGGATGTAACACTTACAGTAATCGTCCAGAACACAGGCACAAAAAACTTCAAGATTATCCAGTCATCTATTGTAGACCGTGATGATAATCCTGACACTGCAAAACTTGTCGTTGTGTCTCTGGATGCAAACGGGGCACCCTTAACAGTCAAAACAGACCCCCAGATGATAGGTGATGTTGTGGCAGGAAGTTCGGTGAACGCTGCATTCAACATAAAAGTCGATAAATATGCCGCACCCGGAGACTATGATCTCATCACGATACTGAAATACAAATATCTCTACAATGCCGATCAGATTGGTCAGGATTCAATCAAATACACCTACAAGGATGTCGAACTGCCACTCGCACTTAAGGTAAAGGTAAAATCAGATCTTCAGATAGAAGTTTCAGACATTGCTGTGGACTCAATGAATGTCGGCGCCGAGGGCTACATCACAATGGATGTCAAAAATATAGGCCATGAAACCGGGCAGAACTCTGTAGTTAAGCTTACCCAGGCTGATGGCAGTGCAATTGTTCCGACTGACTCAAGCGTATATGTCGGAGAGTTTGCACCGGGTGATGTGAAGACTGTTAAATTCAAGGCAGCGGTCTCGGATAACGGAGAGGCAAAGAACTATCCTGTCCTTGTATCGGTTGACTACAAGAATAAAGACGGCGATTCTGTATCATCCGACTCCGAAACAATCGGTGTTGACGTCGGCGGCAAGGTTGAATTTAAGATTGTATCAGAGCCAGTAAAGCTTAACCCCGGACAGAAGGGAGAAGTAGTCATTATCTATAAAAACACAGGTGAAACAACGGCATATAATGCACAGGCACGTATCAGTGCGGTTGATCCCTTCACAAGCAATGATGATACGTCATACTTAGGCGACATTGCACCGGGAGAGACTGCAACAGGAAAATATCTGGTCTCCGTCTCCTCAGATGCGACGATAAAATCATACGGAATTGATACTGAAATACGTTACCGCGATTCACTTGACAACAGCCAGATATCAGATTCAATGAAGACACAGGTGGAGATTGTAAAGACATCCGGAATGGCCATATTCACAAACCCCGTCCTTCTTACAGTCCTTGTCTTTGCAATTATCGGGGCAGGGTATTTTGTATGGTCAAGACGTAAAAACTAATGATGGATAGTTTCTGGGACGGCCCGCTTCCAAAGCCTTCTGAGCGGACGGTTGTGGACATGCAGTGTGTTCTTGCAGATCAAAGCATCACTGCAGATAAAACACTTTATTTTATGTACAGAAACCTCTCAAAGAACGAAGAGGACTCAAAATGGTTATCTGACAATAAATTACGATACGATATAACGGTTATCCCGCCGTGCATTCTTGGCCGCGAATATGTAAAGACAAAAGGGCATTATCATCCCGATGCACCCTGCGGACAGGGTTACCCCGAACTTTATCAGGTTTTATCAGGTGAAGCTGATTTTATGCTTCAGAAGACTGATCTCTCGGATGTATGCGTCTTAAAAGCAAAAGAGGGCGATGTTGTTCTTATCCCTCCCGGGTACGGGCATGTTACTATCAATCCTTCTGATAAGACGCTTGTTATGGCAAATATTGTATCAGACGATTTTGAGAGTGAATATGAATACTATACAGAGATGAGAGGAGCGGGATACTATGAATTCTCAGGCGGGGAATTTGTTAAAAACCCGAAATACGGAGATTTGCCCGAGATCAGAATGAAAAATCCGGATGAGATTCCGGAACTGGGGATATGCCACAACAGGCCTATTTATGATATGATAGGTGATGACGGTCTTTTGGACTTTTTAAACAGGCCATCTGTTCTGGAAAAGAGAAAACCCGGCTTTTTTTAAAAAAAAGGGTTTTTGAAACAACTGTCTCATAAAAAACAGGGAAATATTAATTATTTATATTCGCCCTTTAAGAGATTCGGCGGGGAATTTCTCTTATGGGAAGAGGAATTCACTTTTTTTAGTATTTCTGCCTCGATATCACTCTTCGGCTTCCAGCCGTTTTTCTCAAGACTTAAAAGTGCCGCATCAATCTCGTCATATGAAAAACCGAGCTCCTTCTCATCGCTCTGACCAGGATAAAGACCGGCGGAAGGTGCTTTTTTAATTATTTCCTCTATTATACCAATCTCTTCTGCAATTTTATATACGTCTTTTTTGAAAAGGTGCAAAAGCGGCTGGATATCTGCCGCCTCATCGCCGTGCTTGGTGCAGTAACCAAGTAAATACTCACTCTTGTTCGAAGTCCCGCAGACAAGGGCGGATCTCTGGTTGGCATAGTAATAGAGAGTCGTCATCCTGATTCTTGCCATCAGATTTCCCTTCAGATAGGGATTTTCCGAATACCCGGGCAGGTTTTCAAATTCGTTTAATATTCCGGATATCGAAACTGTCTCGTTTTTTATCCCGAATTTTTCGCAGAGTAATTTAACATCCTCCATATCACTTTCTGGTGTGACATCGCTCGGCAGAAGATACCCGTAAACATTCTCCGCACCAATTGCACGGACACAGAGTACTGCCGCAACAGCCGAGTCAATACCGCCTGAAAGACCGATAACAATTCTTTCTTTTCCTGATGACCAGACAGAGTGCCTTATCATCTGCTCAATCTTTTCACATTCACATCCGGTGCATAATTCCTTCATTTATCTTATTCCTCCCGAGAAAATTCCGATGATTTTTTTAAGCGATTTTATATCCCCAAAGGCGATTATATCATCGCCGGGCTTTATTACCTGATCAGCCCCGGGTCTTATTGCGGTATTATCTCTTCCCTCAACAGCGATTATCCTTGCTCCCGTTGCAGACTCACACCACCCTATCGTTACATCTTTTTTCAGCATACTCGTCTTCATAATCACCTTTCTGTCTCCGGGTATATCCAGAAGAACAGATACAATATTGTGAAGAACTATCCCTGCCGCCATCTGCCCGCTTGTTGTCGGGAGAAGAGCAACATAGTCTGCACCGGCACGGTAGAGCTTTTCAACAGAGTTTGGTTTGTTTGCCCTTGCAAGAATATGAATTGACGGATTTAGGTTTCGTGCCAGAAGAGTTGTGAATATGTTCACCTCATCATCGTTTACAGCCGCAATGCAGACCTCGGCCTCTTCTATATGGGCCTCCTTTAAAACAGACTCCTCCTGTGCATTGCCTTTTATTGCAAACGGCTCATCAGATGCCGGATCAATCACATAAGACTGAATTCCCACTTTTTTAAGCTCCGAATAGACCACCCTTCCAAGGTCGCCGAATCCTGTAATTACGGCGAGTTTTTCTGTTCTCTCACCGCTGACCATAACCTCATTCATAAAACGGGAGAGGGGATCTGACCTTCCAAGTAAAAAGAGGGTTGTTGAACGCTGAATTTTTATATCCCCCCCTCCCTCGATATGGAAATTACCCTTATCCATTATAAATACCGGATCAACACCATAATTTTCAAAGAGAGAAAGTTCATTGAGCGTTTTTCCTATTACAGGGCAGTCCCCGGGGACTGTTAAATAGACAAATTTTAAGGGATTTTCAAATTTTGCCTCCCTCTTTTTACCATCCCTTACAGATGCCTGAAAGAGAATGTCCACTTCAGGAGTAAGCGAGATATGCCTTGCAATTATCTTTCCGGTGAAATCCTTTGGAGAGATTACATGGTCGGCACCGGCATATTTCAGATACCGGTCATATGAAAGGTCATCAACGATTGCGGTTATTGACGCCTTTGTCCTCCTTCTTATGCCAAGAAGAATTGTTGCAGACTTCTTCTCCCACTCACAGATTATGATATCATGTGCATCCGCAACGTTGACTCCGGTCCAGGTCTCATTTTCATCATAAATTCCGGAAACGACAAAAACCGATTTTTTATGTTTTTTGTAGTACTCTATCGCCTCAAGGCTCTTTTTTTCATCCTCATCCACAAGGACAATCCTGAGATCAGATACTAAAAGACTGTCAATTAGGGACTTTGAGATCTCGTTAAATCCCACAACAATCACGTGATCTGATATCTTCTCATGAATCCTTAAGGGCGGTGACGGTCTGAAAACTTCCTGAATGTAGGGTGTTAAAACCGCCGGAATAATCATTAAAAATGTAAAAACGCCCGTACACATGATTACGATAATCAAAATTATCGTCAGAGGATTTTCCGCAGGGAAGAAGGTTAAAAGGTCATATCCGACTGTAGTCATAGTCTGGAGAACAAAAAGTACAGACTCCGGCCATGAAAGCCGGGTTCCTTCCAGATATGGTATGGAATAGTATAAAATTATGGTATACACTATCACCTGGATTAACAGGAGCTGTATGTAAAAACTGAGTCTGTCCCTGAAGAGATAATTACTCATATATCTGAAAAACTGCGATTTTTTCATTCTAAAATCTCCTTTAAAACCCTGCATGTCCCGCATTCACCAAAAACAGGCTCGCCGCACACCTCACATCTTCGGATTTTTGTATTATCCTCTTTTAATCCACATTTTAAGTCTTCGCCAAGGTTTACAAGTGCATATTTTGTTGCCGGGTGGCGATAGTTGTAATCGTTTATAAGCTCCCTGACATCAGCTCTCAGTGCATTATGCGAGTATGGACACCCCCTCTCCTCATACCCCTCAACATGCATATGTGCATAAAGTGCAACCTCACGTTCAGGAAGATAGATAAACGGCCTTATCCGGGGAATCATGCCTTCGGCAGGAGACTGTTTCCGGAGAAGTTTTTCGGTATCGCCCCTGAGCACATTCATCATGACAGACTGGGCCTCATCATCAAGATTAAAGCCCATCGCAATCTTTGTCGCACCAAGCTCACGTGCAAATTTGTTTAAGACCTGCCTTCTCAGGACACCGCAGAAGGAACAGGAATTTCTGTCGCCCTTCTTTTTAACAATCTCATCCAGCGTTATTCCGAAATGCTCCTGAAAAGAGGTTGTGTGAAATTTAACACCGTAATTTTCCGCTATCTTTGATACAACAGATGTATCACGGTATCCTTCTATCCCCTCGTCAATTGTGACTGCAAGGATATCAATATCCCTTCTCTCCCCGAACGTCTTTTTAAGGAAATGCAAAACCGCACTGCTGTCCTTCCCGCCGCTCATCGCAACCGCTATTTTATCACCCGGTGAGAGCCAGTTGTGCTTTCTTATCGCTTTTTTTGCACGACTTTCAAAATCGACAGTGAAATGCTCCCCGCACAGGTGCATCCCCGAATACTTCTGAAAAATCACCGCATCCCTGTTGCATTTGAAACATTTCATAACAAAAACCGCCATCGAAACTAAATTCCGGCAGACACCCTGCCGGAATAAAGTATATGTATAATCTAATCAGTTATATCATCTCCAACAGATAAATTGTTTACAGATTATGCCGGTTTCTCCAGAAGATATTCAAAGTCTCCATAAATATGAAATGCTCATTTTAAACACGCTTGAGCGGTTGATGAAAAGGTACACATGGGTACCTGAGGATGTTTTAAAAAAAGCGTGCGGACTGTCGCTTCAGGAGACGGAATACCGCCTCGGGCACTTAATGGCAAAGGATATGGTGAAGAGCAGTTCTGTCCCTTACAAAGGTTATCAGCTTGTATTCAACGGATATGACGCACTTGCAATATCCGCACTTGTAAAAAAAGGAACAATCTCCGCTCTGGGATGCTTAATAGGGGTAGGAAAAGAGTCCGCAGTTTATGAAGCGCTCGGAACAGGGGTTTTGGTCTTAAAAATTCACAGAATCGGCCAGCGCTCTTTTCAGTCAGTCCGCCTCAACAGAAGTTTCATGCCGGAATGGAAGCATTTCCCGTGGATTTTTGCATCGACATATTCGGCAAAACAGGAATTTGACGCCTTAAAAAAGTTAAGAAAAGGCGGGGTAAATGTTCCCGTTCCCGTCGCAGTCAACCGCAATGTGGTTGCAATGTCTTTTATAGCAGGATTAAACCTGCATCAGGCAGTTTTAGAAAATCCGCAGGAAGTTTTTGACAAAATTTTAGAGAATGTGAAAACCGCATACAGTCTCGGCTATATACACAATGATCTCTCGGAATTCAACGTGATGGTTGACGAAAAGGAGGTGTGGATAATAGACTGGCCGCAGTGGATAGAGACCTCACATCCGAATGCAACTGAGATTTTAAAACGCGATATTGATAACATAGTAAACTATTTTTCAAGGAAATACAGCATATCGTGCACATTGGATGAAGCATTTAAAATGGTGGTTGGTTGAAGGTATTCGGGATAGATATAATCAGAGGATCAGTAAGATCAGGAACCAGAAAACCGGTATTTGCCCTTGTTAAAAGAGAAGGGGGAGAGATTACCGGTACAGGAGAGGTCTCTTTGTTCCGGCTCAAACGAGAGCTGGAATCAGAAAAACCGGATATAATAGCTGTTGACAGCATCCGTGAAATATCATCAGACCAGCAGGAGCTTATTTTTTTTATGCAGTCCCTCCCTGCGGGGACAAGACTCATTCAGGTTACAGGCGGTGAAAAACAGGAGTCACTCCAACGGGTTGCCGCCAGGTACAACATAAAACTTTCAGACCGCTTTGATCCTTTTTCCGAAGCCAAAACAACCGCACATGTGGCAGAGCTCGGCGCAGGCTGTGAGGTTATCGCCTTTGAGAATACCTGTGATATCACAGTTTCAAGAAGCCGCTCCATAGGAAAGGGGGGATGGAGCCAGAATCGGTATATCAGAAAGATCCACGGCGCAGTTCTGACAAAGGCAAGAAAAACAGAGGATATCCTCAGAGAAAAGGGGATTAAATACGATAAATCCGAATCAAAAGGTTTTGGAGGACTCAAGCGTGCTCATTTTCATGTTTACGCTGCCAGGGGTGAGATACCCATACAGTCAGGAAGACATTCGGACTTTCAGGTAAGGGTTACTGCAAGAAAACTTGACAGAATCAGATACACGCCGCAGATTTCAAAGAAAAGCCCGATTATAGTTGGAATCGATCCTGGCACAACATTCGGAATTGCCGCACTTGACCTTGAGGGAAATCTGATAAAACTAAAAAGCTCGCGGCAGATGTCTCTTTCTGACTGGACAGAGGAGATATCAGAGATTGGAAAACCTGTTGTAATCGCATCCGATGTATCGCATATGCCGGCATCGGTCGAAAAGATCAGACGTGCCTTTAAGGCGGTAGCATATACACCAAAAGAGGACAGGACACAGGAAGAGAAAGCATCACTGTGCATATCCTCAGGAATTGAATTTAAAAACGATCATGAAAGAGACTCACTGTCCGCCGCTCTTGAGGCATATAAATTCTACAAGAACAGGTTTAAAAGCATAGAGAAGCGGATTCCGCCAGGATACGATCTTGAACAGATACGGGCAGGAATAATCAGCGGACTTTCCTTAGAGCAGATAATATCGGGAATCTCACCAGATATTCCCGAAAAAGAAGAAAAGGAAGAGGAAGAAGCCGGAGAAGAATTTACAAAGTCCGATGTAAGAATTTCGCATCTTGAAGGAATGGTAAAAGATCTCAGAAATCATGTGACAGCTCTTCAGAATGAGATAAAAGAGAAGGAAAATGAAACAGAGTCTCTCAAAAGAATGCTGAAGGCCGAGAGAACCGAGAGGTCAGAGGCCAGAAAAAAGAGTCAGGAGATAACAGATCTCGAATCCCGGATGAAAGCGGTAAAAAAGCGGCTTAGAAAAGAGGAGAAGAACAACAGGCAGCTTTTCAGGAAGATTGCAAGGCTGAAGCGATTTGCCGAACTTACAATGGACGGCGAAAATATTCCGGTCAAAATTCTTTCTGCTTTTACAAAAGAAGGACTAAGAATACTTGACGATGACTTCGGTGTCTCGGAAGATGACATCATCTTTGTCGGGAAAACAGAGGGCTGGGGAAACGCGGCTGTATCTTTTATATCTGAATCACGTGTAAGAGCCATTATTGCGGACAGTTTTGATGAAAACCTCTATGACGCATTCATGCAGGAAAATATCCCCATAATTTTGGCAAAGTCAGTCCCTGTGGCGCTAAGGGGAAGAACAGGGACAATAAACAGGGAACAGTTTGAATGTGCATTATCAGAATGGAATTTAGAACATGAAGAATTTTTAAAAGAGACAAAAACACTGATGATAGAGTCTGTCGTAAATGAGTATAAGCGGGAGAGAGAACTGGAGGTCAGAAAACGTGGATGACAGGGAGATTGTAAGAAGGATTTCCGCAATAATCGGCGGGGAGAACACAGAGGATGACTGTGCGGTAATCCAGTCCGGCGACCGGCTTTTGGTTGCATCAACCGATATGCTCCATGAGAAGACCGATTTCCCGAAAGGTATTACTGACCGGCAGATTGGATGGATGTCTGTCGCAGTCACTCTTTCTGATATTGCAGGCTCGGGAGCACAGCCCGTATCTGTCCTCATTGCAGCAGGAATTGATTCACCCCTGAGAATAGAAGAGATAATTAAAGGGGCAAAGGAATGCTGTGATAAATACGGGGCAAAACTTTCAGGCGGCGATGTGGACTCGCATTCAGAGCTCACAATTGTGACAACCGGAATAGGAATTGTTAACACTGAAAATTATGTCTCACGAAAGGGAGCGGCGCCCGGCGATATCATCTGTGTCTGCGGAAACCTCGGGCATGCACAGAAAGGACTCTCCGGCGATCCCCGCTATTTCAAAGACCTCTGCGAACCTCAGCCAAAAGTTGAGGAAGGAAAAATCCTCGGCCTGTCAGGCATAACGTCAATGATGGACATCTCAGACGGTCTTGCAATCTCGCTTTATGATTTATCCGAATTAAACGAATGCGGATTTGAGATAGAAAGAGAACTGATTCCCTTACACGAGGGAATCGATTTTGATACAGCCCTCTATGGCGGAGGCGACTTCGGACTTTTATACACATGCCAGGAGAGTCTTTTTGAAAAGGAAGGACTCCCGGGATTTAAGATAGGGAGGGTTTTTTCATCCCCTGGTGTCAGGGCAGACGGGGAATGTGTGGACAAAAGAGGATATTCTCACATCTGGGATGATAAACGAATTTAGAAATTTTTTTATAGATTTTTGTAATTCATATGTTTTTCTCCGGTGCGATCAGTCACCGTAGAAGGACAGGGAAATTTTGATTATAAGGTAAGGCTGAAGAGTGCCTTGTGAAAGGAGAACATAGATTTTTATTTTTTGTATAAAACGAGTTTTCTCACAGAATCCTTAATATATTGAAATTTCATATAAAAGTCAGGGATTTAAAATGAATTTTAAGTTACTCTTTGTATTAATCGCATTTACCGCGATTATTTTTATTATATCCCCGGCAGGAGCGAACGCTGTGCCGTCGGATGAAGTTGAGATTGAACCGATTACGATTACATCATCGGGAGACGGTTCATATTTTAAAGGGGAAGAGATTCTGTTCTCAGGGAATAACACCGAATCCGATTATACGTACATGTTTATCACCGGACCCAGCCTTGACCCAAACGGTCAAAAGGTTAGTGAACCTGATAAAGCTGCAGTAACCGGAGATGAGGACACTTTTGCTATCGCTACGGTGGCCGGAGGAGGCACATGGAAGTACGCACTGGATACCCAGACCACCGATTTTGATCCCGGCACTTACACTATATATGCCGTTACAGAACCAAAAAGCAAAGCAGATCTTTCAGGCAGTAAATATAACACCGTATCAATTGTGATAAAAAAGCCTTTTATTATGGCAAAAGTCTCTGAACCGGTTATCAAATCAGGCGAAGATGTGGTAATTACCGGGATTGCCGAAGGAAGTCCGACTTCAGTCGGCATATGGGTACTTGGTTTTGATTACTGGAACGGTGCCAAAACAGCTTCAATGGTGACAGTTGCTCCTGAAGATGACGCCTCGTTTGAGTATGTAATCGAAGGAAAAGAAACCGCAAATATGGATGAAGGAGAATATTTTGTTGTTGTTCAGCACCCAATGTATAATGACAAACTCGACATCATTACAAAACAGGGCTCTGACAAAGATACAGTCTATGTACAGTCTGCCGACGGGAGTTCTAATCCGTTATTTATCATCCGGGGCAGTTCCGCACTAAGAGGTGCTGATGCTGCAGAAGCGCTTATTAATGCTCTAAATCTGCCTGATATTGACGACTATTCTGATAGGTGCACCTTCCAGATAAAAGGCCAGTCTGAAAATATTCAGCCTGAAATAGAACAGTCAGAGAATGAAGTAAAACAGTCTGAAATAGAGCAGCCAAAAACTGAAGCAGAACAATCAGAAAAGAACCCTGAAACCCCTGCACCAGGACCTTTTGAAGCATTTATGAATTTTTTAGCAGGCATACTGGGATAAATCTGATCCAGGATAAATTACCTGACTGGTGGCATGAAGACAGGAAATAATCCTGATTTTTTTTATACCATTTTTATACCAGATTCTCTTTTGAAGGTTTTAGAAAAAAACCAGAGAAAACCTATTTTATTAAAAAAATCCACATCCTGCTTATTTAACACCTGCAGGAAAAATCAAAGTACGGTTTTATAAGTATCCCTGCACTAAAATTACATGTGAGCATGCCTGAAAAAAAACTTATTCTCACCCCGCCCGGCTGCGGCCTTAAAAGAAGCATTGAGCTTTTCAAAACAGAATACAAAGTCGCACCACTCAGTACATACCTTCTTCTGCCGACAGAAAGACTGGCAAATACAGTCAGGGAGCTGCTCTTAGAAGACGGCCTTTCTGTTGTAAAAAAAGCTGTTACCACCCCAAAAGAATTTGCATTAAGTATTGCAGGCAGAAACAAAAATTTCAGGCTTATAACAGATGAGGAGGCAAAGATGCTCCTCATAACTGTAATTAAAAGCAACATGAAACACATTGAGAACATCTCACCTTCAAAAGAGTTCTCTTCACGTCTCATAAATGATATTTATACCTTAATTTCAGTCCTTATGGAACGCGAAACAGACTATGAAAAGGTCTTTTCAGAATATGACTCCAAAAAAAACAGGGCACTTCTTGCGATTATAAAGGATTACAGGATACTTCTGGAATCTAAAAAACTGGTTGTGCCCGGCGCAGTCTACAGTGCTGCGGCAGAATTTTTAAAAGATGAAAAATATTTCTGCACGGATTCATCCCTCATATTTTCAGGCATATATGAACCCCCGCAATCTCTTAAAAATTTCATCACGTCCGCAGGTGACCGGGCAAAATCTGCTGTATATTTCAAGCCTCACTGCAGTGACAGGAGAATCTGTTCAGATGACGGAAAATGGTTCTCAAAAGACTGTTCTGAGACAATAGAGAATTCTGCATATTCATCTGCATATACAGGCATATTCGCGGGAGAAGAGCCTGAAAATCTGCCGGCACAGGTTTATGCAAAACGCTATAAGAGCATAAAGGCGGAAATTTCCGCAATTGCAACGGAGATTCTTTCACTTCTAAAGGACGGGACACATCCTTCAAAGATTGCGGTTGCATTCCCTGATCCTGCCGGTGCCACTCTGATAATTGATGAGATCTTTTCTGATTTTTACATCCCGTACTCCTCATCTGCAACACTGCCCTTCTCACGCTCCCCTGTTGTTATGTCAGTAATCCTGATTACAGAAGTAATATCCAAAAATTTCTCAAGAGAGAGTGTATCAGAACTCTTATCCTCGCCATACATTAATTCCAAAATCAGTGCATCCCAAACAGATTCGGTTGCAGGAAAAGCAATGATTGAAGACGGCTTTTTGTCGTGGAATAAAAACATTGCAAAATATATCAAAAGGCAAAAAGGACACCTTGAATCTCCAGACACTCCCGATTACAGAAGAAAAGCAATAAAAAAAGAGATAAATGCTGCCGAATCCGTTCTAAAATCGCTCTCACCGGTATTATCCGAACTTAACAGTCTTAAAAAAGACGATACATACAAGGGCCATATTGCAAATCTTCTAACCCTCTTAAAAAAATGGAATGTGCCCATAATTGATTCAGACTGCGGGGATGAGATACAAAGCAGAGACAACACTGATCTTAAAAGACTTTTATCGCTTCTTGGAGGACTATCCCACACATCAAAAATCTCAGGCGAAGAGCCGGTCTCCTTCTACGAATTTTCAAGGTTTTTCTCATCCGCAGTCGGAAACCTTCGTGTTTCACAGAAAAGAGACGATTCCGTTGTTCAGATTATGGGAATCGGGGGACTTCAGGACGCGGAATTTGATTATGTGTTCATGGGGGGTTTAACAGACGGAAAAATTCCTGATATCCCTTCCCTTCTGCCCTATACAAACGAGTCTGAAGATCAGGCTATATGGCCGAAAAAGAGGCGTGAGAAGATCAGATGGGAGAGGTTTTACTTTGTATCAGCCCTCTGTGCTGCAAAACGCTCGGTATATCTGAGCTGCCATAATGAGGCGGACGGCAGACAGGAGATTCCCTCCCAGTTCTATGAGACTGCCGTAAAAGTTCTGTCACCAAAAACACCCGCAGACACAGAACCCTGCGGCTCTTTTTCCTACTCGGTTTCACAGACAGGACGCAGCCTTTCAAACGGGGAAATTTATGAAAAATTCTGCCTGCCAAAGGGAGTTTCTGCACAGGCGGCTGCCGACAGGATCAATATCGAGGGCTATCACAGAAGAGGCCTTTACGACTCCTCCTATGACGGTCTTCTCCTA